>NZ_CAWQOY010000008.1:0-17636 GCF_963896525.1 Nodularia sp. LEGE 04288 | reverse complement strand
GCGCGGTGGTAGGTGTGGCGTTCGGCGTGGCGTTCGGCGTGGCGTTCGGCGTGGCGTTCGGCGTGGCGGGGGGCGTGGCGTGGATTTTGGGTGTATTGCGAGTTTACTTCTGGCTACCAGAATTACTGTGGATACTCATGCTCTTTTTGACTTCTGCCAATGGAAAACGGGTAAATTGTTTACCATATCTACCACCTCGCTTTGATGAACTGATTATTTTGCCTCTGCCTTTTATGGAACGGATGATTGTAGAGGCTTATCAAGAGAACCCAGCAGCAGCCCGTGAGACTATTAATTACTTGATTAGTTCTACCAATCAGCAAAAAGTTGCTGCAAGAGCAATTACTGGAATTGCTCTAGATAGCCTCAATCGTTGTCAAAGGTTGAGCGATATTGTAGACATTCCCCAGCAACTGGCTTGGATTTCCTCACCACCACCAAAAGAACTTGGCACGGTTTTTCCTCAATTTTTAGATATTAGCCAGGATGTCAAAGCATCACAGGAAGCTACTTCGCCCTATCGTCAGTATGAGTTACTCAATACTCCCATAAGTGCATTACAAGAAATCTCCCAAAGTCTTGCTTTTGGTAAAAATACTTTCACAGCTACTCAGTTTGGTAGCATTGTGCAACGCTGGTTGACAATTCTGGAGACGGCACAGCGCACTTTAGAGGAAACAGCAAAACAATCACAAGAAATCCGACAAGTTTATATTGCTGGTAACTCCCTAGATCCCGCAACAGCCAAGCATCGCTTCAAAGGCAGAATTGATATATTTCGAGAAATCGAAACTTTGGTAGTTTCCGAATCGCCACCAGTATTGTTACTCTATGGTGGACGCAGAACAGGAAAAACCTCAGCGCTGAAATATCTACCCCACAAAATAGGCGCAAATATTACACCTTTGCTGGTGGACGTACAGGGAGCAGCATCAGCGACAACATTGAAAGGCTTTGCAGAAAACTTAGCTAGACAAATGAGCGAAGCTGCAAGGCAATTACCCCGAAAATTATCCTTGCCTAATCCAGATAGCAATAAACTGGCTGAAGATCCATTTCCAGCGCTGCAAACTTGGCTAACAGAAATAGAACGCAAATATTCTGATAAGCGATTTCTTCTCTGTTTTGATGAATATGAGCGACTGAGTGAGGTGGTGGAAGAAACAAATAGCCGTGCGCCTCTCAATTTTATTCGTAACCTGCTGCAACACAAAAAAAAATGGATTTTGCTGTTCAGTGGTTCTCACCAGCTATCTGAACTTGATGATTATTGGAGTGATTATTTAATTAATACCCGCGCCTTGCAGATGAGTTTTTTGCAAGAATCAGAAGCCCGTGAGTTGATTCTACAGCCTGTGGAAGATTTCCCCAACATCTATGAAGCAACTGCTGTAGATGAAATTATCCAACTTACTCGCTGTCAACCTTATCTCGTCCAGTTGGTATGTTACGAGTTGGTGGAGTTACTCAACCGCGATATTAGGAGAAATCAGCGACAAGCAAATACAGCCAAAGCCACTGCACAGGACGTACAAGCAATTATTCCCACGGTGCTTGAGCGAGGTAATCAGTATTTCCGCGAATTATGGACAAGTTTAGAAGATAGTGACCGCAATTTACTACGGCGAGTAATTCAAGGCGAAACTCCCACACAGCAAGAGAAAGGAGTTGTGCGAAAACTTGCACGCAAGGAAATTTTGACTCAAGAAGGTAATGCCTTTCAAGTCCCTTTGGTGCAAAGATTTGTAGAAAACTTGCTAGAAGAAGAGTAATTCTCATCTTCATAGCTTGATTAGTCTGAATTTAAGTATGAAATATTACAGTTACTAACGGTAAAAATGCTAAGAGAAAACTATGCCAAAACTGACAGTTGATTTCTGCTGTGGGTTCTGGTGGTGCTAATAAAGCTTCTATTCTCTGTTCTAAGCGTAGCTTGCCGCCGTAGGCATCGCTTCCACTAGCCCCTAAAGCCGCACAGCAAATTTCTGATGATACACTGCTACTGCTATTACTCACCACCATCAGCAATGACTCTGCTAATAGCAAAGGATCTACCTGCGAAGCTGCGTAGCTGTCCGCCCGTAATTCCCGCAATGCTAAGAGTTCTTCCCACAAAGAATCTGTATTGGGTAGCCAACTGGTACAAGCACGTACCCAACCCAGCCAGAAAAACCAAAATGTGTCTCGGTAATGGTAATGACCTTGTTCATGGGCTAAAACACTATCTACATGGTCAGGAGACAGGGTTTGCAGCAATCCTTGACTAACTACTAATTCTGGATGCCAAAAGCCTATTTGACCCGCAAAGGGCGCGTCTGTGTTCAGTAATCTAACTTGTCTACCCTGAATATTTACTAGGGGAGATTTACGGGCAGATTCTACAGATTGGCAACCTTGGAAGGCTAGAGTGATGCACAAAAGGGCAAAAAATCCTAGCAGAATTAATGCTAGTTCATAACTCCACCAGCCAGTGTGTACCCCGCCCATTTTGCCTTGAGGCCCCATGAAGAGAACTGCGATCGCCGTCATAAAAATTAATAATGGGGGGAAGAGAAATAAAAATAGCGATCGCCGCCATCGGAGATCCCAGCTACCTTGGAGATGATTCCCAGAGTGTCTTAAACTCCAAGCAACTGTTAAAGCAGTCAAAATCATCATCAGATGCATGATTATTGTTCCTCCCTAGCTTGGCGTGCGGCTTGAATGCGTTGAGCGATCGCTTCTAGTTGGTCGCTGGCGGCTGCATCTAGACTATCAGCAAAGGCGGCGATGACATCAGGATTACCCACGGCGAGAAATTTCTGTAACTGGTCATGTGCCTTAATTACCTGTGCTTGCTGCTTTGTCAGCTTTGGTAGCCAATAAAATGCTCGCCCTTGTTTGTTACAGGCTAGCCAACCTTTATCAGTGAGACGACGTAAAACTGTAGTTACCGAAGTATAAGCAAGTTCCCGGTTAGGGTCTGAGAGAATGCGATCGTGTACATCTTTGACTGTAGCTGAACCCAGTTCCCAGATGATATTCAAAATTTCTGCTTCCAAGGGGCCTACAGACATTTGTTTGGGGCGATAGTCAGGTAAAGGTGCCATATTGTTCTTGTAACGAATTGTAGAGGTGGTATCTGCGGATTGCCAAGATTTCCTCTCTATATTGCCAAGTACCAGAGGATTAAAACCGTTTCTGCTGGGATTTATTCTGTTTTCAGATTACCTTTGTTTGCCCTCGCTGGCATCGATTTTGCCATCATACATAAAAAATACTCTGGTCTAAGGATAAGAAATACTCCGAATTTAACTGTGTTTCTGGTGAATGACACCCATTAGAATGTAATCTCGGCAATAGTATTTAAAGCAGGTTTATCCACCGCGTGAAGCTATTCATATACCACACTCCGGAATTGACTCCCACCGGCGAAACTCCAGACTGCGCGATCGCGGTTGATGTTTTGCGGGCTACTAGCACTATAGCGACTGTTTTGGCATCTGGTGGCGAAGCTGTGCAAGTCTTCAGCGATTTAGAACAATTGATTGCAGTTAGCGAAAAATGGCCACCGGAAAAACGACTCCGAGCTGGAGAACGCGGCGGTGCTAAAGTTGCTGACTTTGATTTAGGTAACTCTCCTCTTGACTGCACACGGGAAGTAGTGGAGGGACGACGTTTGTTTATCAGTACCACCAATGGAACTCGCGCCTTACAACGGATACAAGACTCCCCCAGTGTACTAGCCGCAGCTTTGATTAATCGGGCGGCGGTGGTGCAGTATCTCCTGGATAAACAACCGGAGACTGTGTGGATTGTCGGTTCTGGTTGGGAAGGCACTTTTTCTTTAGAAGATACAGTTTGTGCTGGAGCGATCGCTCATAGTCTTGCAGAGAAGTCCCAATTTTCTCAGGATGAATTAGCTGGTAATGATGAAGTAATTAGTGCGATCGCGCTTTACTCACAATGGCAGAATGACTTATTGGGATTATTCCACCAAGCTAGTCACGGCAAAAGATTACTACGTCTGGAATCACACGAAGATTTAAAATATTGCGCTCAAACCGATATTTTAGATGTCTTGCCCATACAGCAAGAACTGGGGGTGTTAAAAAGTCAGTAAATAAAAAATTCTTTTTCTGTTTGAAGATGCCCTTTTCTAGATTAAAATCTGGAAAGGGGTATACTTAATTAAATGCAATATTTTATAAAGCTTGTAAGAATTGCTTCATAGCATTAAATGCAGGGCTATCCCACGGTAAATAACCCGCCTTTGCTGCTTCTCCTAAACTTTTATCTGGTTCTATTTGCGACGATAACCAAGCACGTATACGTGCTTTTGAAATATCTTTATATTTGGGTTGCCGTTGTGCTGTGTTGTAAACACACTGGAAGTAATCGTCTATGCATTTTATAGCTTTATCTGTTTTTATCGCCTCTAAACAGACATCTTCAAGCATTCCACTATCTTGATATTCTGGAAGAATTAATATGCTGACTTTGGGACTATCCCCTATAATTTCTTTAGGGTAATTTGGTACAGGTAATTTGGCATTTTTTAAAGAGCCGCATATACTATCAAATGCACTTTTTGTAGACTCATCTGCATCCCTTGTGATACCCAGAGAAACTTGTAAATTATTTGCATCTAAATCACTAATTTCAATTACTTTGTCAATATCTTGGTTGAAGAAAAAACCTCTGAGTTCTTCAATATCTTCAAATTTAATTCCTCCTCTGGGAATACCCCGCAGGCGATTAACCTGAAATAATGATTCAGGATTACTGGGGTTAATAAACATAAAAATAGCTTCTAAAAGAGATGTTTTACCGACATTATTTTTTCCTGCGATTAAGTTCACTCGTTCCAGTGGCTCAAGAGTTAAGTTCTGGAAGCAACGAAAGTTTTTTAGTGTCAATGAGCGCAACATGACTTAATTTATCGCCTCAGCAAAAGCTTCTTACTATTAACAGCTTATCTTCTCTATCATCTAGCAGTTAACTTTCATAGGATAATTTCTGAAGAAGTCTTTTGACAAGCACTTAAGAATCACATCCTCAATATAAAAAAATCCCCTAGTATGACTACCAGGGGGAAAAATTTTTAATTAAGTGAATTGGTTCAAATACTAGCCAGCATTAGCTAAGAGTAATTCTCGCTTTTCTGAGCCATGTATTGTTACCTGATTGTCATCATCAACATCCACGGTGGCTGTAACTCCATCGGTGACTTCACCAGAAAGCATTGCTTCAGCCAGAGGATCTTCTAACAAGCGCATAATTGCCCGGCGTAACGGTCTAGCACCGTAACTGGGGTTATAGCCTTCTTCAACTACACGCTCTTTAAAGCGTTCTGTAACTTCTAAAGTGATGCCCTTTTCAGTCAAGCGGCTCGCAAGTTCGCGGAGCATAATATCAGCAATTTGCTTGACTTCATCTTTAGCAAGCTGAGTGAAGACGATAATGTCATCCAAGCGGTTGAGGAATTCCGGACGGAAGTAAGCTTTCAGTTCCTCATTGACTAAGGTACGAATGCGGGTGTAGCTAGCATTGGCTTCAGTCTCGAAGTCAAAGCCTAAACCACCACCACCTTTTTCAATTACCTTAGAACCAATGTTGGAAGTCAGAATAATTAGTGTGTTCTTGAAGTCCACTTTCCGACCTTTTGCGTCGGTGAGGTGTCCATCATCCAAGAGTTGCAGCAGCATATTAAATACATCAGGATGCGCTTTTTCGATTTCGTCGAAGAGAATCACTGAGTATGGTTTGCGGCGCACTGCTTCTGTCAGTTGTCCGCCATCGTCGTATCCTACGTAACCAGGAGGTGAACCAATCAGCTTGGAAACCGTATGTCCTTCCATGTACTCGGACATATCTAGGCGGATCATCGCTTCTTCGCTACTGAAGAAGTAAGATGCCAAGGATTTCGCTAATTCTGTTTTACCAACTCCGGTAGGCCCAGAGAAAATAAAACTAGCAATGGGGCGATTGGGATTTTTTAACCCTACTCTGGCGCGACGAATGGCGCGAGATACGGCTGTAACTGCTTGTTCTTGACCAATTAACCGCTCGTGGAGTGTGTCTTCTAGGTGCAGCAGCAACTCTGACTCAGATTCGGTGAGTTTGTTGACTGGTACGCCTGTCCAAGAGGCGACGATTTGAGCAATGTCTTCCTCATTTACAATGGGTGACTTGACAAAATCCTCATTTTGTGTTTCAGCTTGTTCTAGGTCGGCTTCGAGTTTGATTTCTTCGCCGCGCAGTTCTCCAGCTTTGTCAAAATTCTGAGTTCTGACTGCTTCCTCTTTGGCTTTAGTCACACCGACTAATTGCTGTTTGAGTTCTTTATTGGTCGAAATCCGGGAGTTCCGCAGCCGTACACGAGAACCAGCTTCATCAATCAGGTCAATTGCTTTATCTGGTAAAAAGCGATCGCTAATGTAACGGTCTGACAACTCGGCGGCGGCTAGAACTGCTTCATCAGAAATGTGTACTTTGTGGTGCTGCTCATAAGCTCCGCGCAAGCCGTAGAGAATCTCCACAGTTTCTTCTACTGAGGGTTCCCCAATCAAAACTGATTGGAAACGACGCTCTAAGGCGGCATCACGCTCAATATGCTGACGATACTCATTCAGAGTCGTTGCGCCAATACACTGGAGTTCACCCCGTGCTAAGGCAGGTTTGAGGATATTGGCTGCATCTAAACCACCTTCTGTACCACCAGCACCAACCAAGGTGTGAACTTCGTCAATTACCAAAATGATATTGCCAGCAGAACGAACTTCTTCGACAATTTTCTTCAGGCGTTCTTCAAAGTCCCCACGAAAACGGGTTCCAGACACTACCATGCCCATATCAAGACTGATAACTTGCTTATCTAGCAAGATTTCCGGTGCATCTTGATTGACAATGCGTTGAGCTAGTCCTTCGGCGATCGCCGTTTTACCAACTCCTGGTTCACCGATTAATATGGGATTATTCTTTGTCCGACGACCGAGAATTTGGATGGTACGCTCAATTTCTTTCGCCCGACCAACTACAGGGTCAAGCTTACCTTCTTGGGCTAATTTAGTCAGATTTCTGCCAAATTCTTCGAGAGTGACACTTTGGCTGCGCTTGGAACGACTACCTGTACTAGCAAAAACAGATCCACCTTCACCTAAACGACGGATGACGTTTGTGCGGACGTTTTTCAGGTCAACTCCTAGATTTTGGAGGACTTTGGCGGCGACACCTTCGCCAGCCTCGGTTAATCCCAAGAGTAAGTGTTCAGTGTTGATGTAGTTATTTCCCAGACTATTGGCTTCTCTAAACGATTGCTCGAATAGGCTTTTCACCTTGGGAGTAAAAGGAATTTCTGGTGGTACAAAACCAGAACCTCTACCGATAATCTTTTCGACTTCGCGGCGTGCTTCCTTGAGAGTAACGCCCAATTCGGCCAGCACTTTAGCAGCAACCCCAGTCCCTTCCCCGATTAGACCCAGGAGAATTTGTTCAGTTCCTACGAAATTGTGTCCCAGGCGACGTGCTTCCTCCTGGGCTAACATAATTACTTTAATGGCTTCGGAAGTGAAGTGTTCAAACATAATGGGTTCTTGCTCCCTTGCTGCTTTGGGCTTTGGGTGAGCTATATATTCACCCGCATTTAAACTTTTTTGTATTTTCTTAAAGATAATGTATCTTTATTTAAAGTTGCATGGCAGTGGTGAGAGCCGTATGGAGTGAGGTGTGGTTGCCGTCATGATTAATTTTGGCGGTATGGAAAGAATATGGAATCTCGACTGGGGATGAAGTAATAATCCAACTATAGGTATAAATCATGTCTGAATTACACGGAAATAAAGACCAACAACATCCTCTTTACAACCGCGATCGCCCCTCTATTAATATTTTACTCGCTCAAGAGGCAACAGAGTACAATTTAGCGGAATTAGCTAGATTAAAAATTCGTTATCAAGGCTTTCCAGGGGCGAGAGACATCCAAAAAGACCTGGATCAAGTCTTGCAGCAGTGGGGTTTGACGGAAGCAGAACTTTTTGAAAAAACCCGCCAAATGCACGATATTGGCGGAATTTATCAAAGTCGGGGCAAAAAAGAAGAGCAGGATTGGAATTAGTCATTGGTCATTGGTCATTAGTCATTGGTCATTAGTCATTGGATATCGCCAACAAAGAATGTAGAGACTCATGCAACGTCTCTACAAGGGTTTTGGCAGGGGCGAATAATTTTCTCTCTGATGCGTCTGATGCTTATTCATCCATTTTTCGCTCTTCTCCATACTTCCGCAGCTGCTGTAAGAGCATTTCTTGGGATGATTCGGGAATTTCTGGATTAATAATTGGTTGGGGATTTTGTTCAAAAATATCAACAGCAGCAGGTATGGGCTTGATGTTCAGCGCCTGTTGCTTTGGTTTGAGGGTGGGAAGCTCAATTTTCGGTGTGCTAACAGGAGGCTGTTTGACAACTGGTTTGTTAACTGGAGTCTGTTTAACAGGAGGTTTGCTAACGGCTGTTTTGAGGGAGTCTAACGTAGCAGCGACCTTTACATCTTGCTGCATTTGTTCTGTAGAAGACACCAAGCCACTTAAACCATTGACCAATTGCAGCAGATTTTGCCGGAAAGCTGGATCACCTGTCAATTCGTCTAAATCAGAGGTAATTTTTTGGGTATTTTCAAAAGTTACCCTGGCTGAATCTAAAGTTTGCTGCATTAGCACTAGATTCTGAGGGTCATTTAAGGCTTTAGAAGCGTCGCGTAAATTGGCTGAGGCTTGGGCCGCATTTGCTGAGAGGCTTTCTAAATTGTTGAGTAATTCGCCTTGGGTAAGTTGATTAAAGGCAGGTGAGAGGCTACTGACTGTCACCCGGAGTTGGTTGCTAGTTTCAGTGATATTGTTCAAAGCACTAACTAAAGAACCCCGGTTGCTTGTCACAAGTTCATCTAGGTTACTCAACAACCGATTAGCTTGATTGGCTGTGGAACTAAATTCACTCGCCGTCGCACCTAATTGATCGACTGTTTTAGTAGCGGATGTAGTAAGTTGATTTGTGGCTTGTTGGACTGAACTGGCCGTTGTGGAAAATGTCCCTAGTTGTTGTTGAAAGCTTTTGCTCAAAACTTGGAAATCCTGAGTCAGGGATGCAACACCTGTGGCTGCTGCTGTTGAGCTTTCTAGAAGTCGATTCAGGTTTTGGTAAAATGCTGGGTCATTGTATGTAGTGGCTAAATTAGTGGAACTGCGAATCAGTTCATCAATGCTGATGCCAATTTGACCTTTTAACCTAGAACCATTACAAATGATCAGGCTCTCATCACAACTATTATCTAGGGGTTTGGCGATCGCCCCAGCCGGAATAGTTTGTTTCGGTGTAATGTCGATGATACTTTCACTAATTAATCCGCTCTGATTAGCTTCAATTACGGCATCACTGGAGATTATCAGGTCAGATGGAGCAATTTCAATTTCCACCTCTACGGCATTTGACCCTGCTTGCACTTTAGAAATATTGCCTACTTTTACACCACGATAGCGAACTGGTGCGCCTCTTTGCATCCCTCCAGCATTAGCAAATTCCACAATGAATTTGTAGGAATTACTACCAGCAGTAAATCTATTCAACCAGAGGACAATCATCACAAATGCGCCCAACCCCAGTAGTATGAGCAACCCCACTGAGCCTTCTCTTAATGTGCGCCTAGACGCAAAGCTGTTTGTTATGATATCTCGCATAATTTTTATCTACCCGCCTACCCAGCCACCTGAATTGGTCCTTGTACACTGCCACTAATGAATTGTCTAATCAAGGGATTTTCTGTGCTATCTATGTCACTAACTCTACCTTGCCATTGCACTTTACCTTGATAAAGAAACACTAATCTATCAGTAGTACGGCGAATGGTACTATCTTGGTGCGTCACAATGGCATAAGTACTACAGACTCCTTGAGTCAATTGCAATTGACGAATTAAATTTTCTATCACTGTTGAGGCTATGGGGTCAAGTCCGGCTGTGGGTTCATCGTAGAGTAAAACTTCTGGCCCCTCTGTGAGATTATCAGGATTAGAGATAATCGCTCTAGCAAAACTTACTCGTTTTCGCATTCCCCCAGATAGTTCAGATGGGTAGAGATGGCTGATTCCCGTCAAACCGACCATTTCTAATTTTTCTTTAACTAGTTGTTGAATACGCGATCGCGGTATCTTGGAATGTTGATACAGTAAAAAACCCACATTTTCATCGACTGTCAACGAATCAAACAATGCCGCCTGTTGAAACACCATCCCAATACCAATCGGATCAGCACTGTCCTCAATTAACCCATCTCGCCGTACCCCTTGCACATAAATTTCTCCGCTATCGGGAGCCATTAATCCGGCAATAATTCGTAAAACAGTGGATTTACCAGTTCCTGAAGGTCCAATAATTCCTACTGCTTCTCCCCGGTAAATCGTCAAATCCACATTATCTAAAACTTTATTGCTACCAAAGGACTTAGAAATACCTTTCAGTTCAATTAATGGTTCATTCATTAGTCATTAGTCATTAGTCATTGGTCATTAGTCATTAAAATATGAACTCAGCACTCAATACTCAGCACTCTCAAAGTGATGTCATCGTGATTGGTAGCGGTATTGGTGGGTTATGCGCTGCGGGTTTACTTGCTCGTTATGGTAAGCGGGTAATTGTGTGTGAAAGCCATGCCATCCCAGGCGGTGCAGCCCATAGTTTTAGACGACGGGAATTTGAATTTGATTCTGGTCCCTCTTTTTATTGTGGTCTTACAGATGCTCAGAGTTTGAATCCCGTCACACAAGTTCTTAAAGTTCTTGGCGAATCCCTCCAAGTTATCCCCTATGATCCACTAGGACACTACCACTTTCCTGAAGCCATTTTTGCAGTTTATGGCAATGCTGAAAAGTACCTGGCTGAGGTGGATAAAATTACGCCCCAAGGTGCTAAGGAATTTCAACAGTTTGCCGAACGTTTGTTAAAGCTATACGAGGGGATGAAAGGTATTCCCACTTTAGCTTTGAGAGCAGATTGGCAGGTGATTTTGGTATTGATGAAACGTTATTTGCCATCTTTGGCGAAAATGTTGCCTAATTTACCCCTTGTCCAGTCTTCTGTGGGCAATGTCATGGATGCTACAGTCAAAGACCCTTGGGTACGTCGGCTCATTGACCTGGAATGCTTTTTATTGTCTGGTTTAAAGGCACACGGCACAATTGCTCCAGAGGTAGCTTTTATGTTAGGTGAACGCTCCCGTGCTGGAGTTGAGTATCCTGTGGGAGGAAGTGGTGCAATTGTCAATGCTTTGGTGCGGGGTTTAGAACGTTGGGGTGGTCAGTTACGTCTGGGCTGTCATGTAGACCAAATTCTGGTGGAATCGGGCAAAGCTGTGGGTGTAAAGTTGCAAAATGGTGAAGTTCTCAAAGCACCGATAGTCATTTCTAATGCCACGATCTGGGATACTTACAATCACCTATTACGCCCTGAAGATTTACCTGCATCCTGTCGGCAAGTTGCATTAGAGACACCATTTGTTGATAGTTTTATGCATTTACACTTAGGCATTAAGGCGAATGACTTAGAAAATTTAACGGGACATCATGTAGTAGTTCATGATTCAAATCAAGATATCAGCGTACCGGGTAATACTTGCATGATTTCCATTCCCAGTGTGTGGGATGCAACCTTAGCACCAGAAGGACATCATGTGGTTCATGCTTATACTCTGGAACCTTATGTTGGGTGGGAACGAAATGATGGGTATGAAGCTCAGAAAAAAGAGAAAGCGCAAACTTTATATCGGGCTTTAGAGCGAGTTATCCCAGATATTCGTGAGCGTGTGGTGTTAGAACTGATTGGGACACCGCTAACTCATGCTCATTATTTACGACGATATCAGGGAACTTATGGACCAGCTATAGTTGCGGGTAAGGGGATGTTTCCTGGAATGCAAACACCGATAAAAGGTTTGTATCGTGTGGGTGATAGTACTATGCCGGGAATTGGTGTACCTGCGGTAGCTGCTTCAGGGATTTTGTGTGCTAATAGTTTGGTGACTGTGCAGGAAATGGGGGAGTTATTGGATGGTTTGAAGTTTTAGGGTTGCTGAGGGGAAAGGGGTGTTTATTGCACGCAGAGGCGCAGAGACGCGGAGAGGAGGAGGTGAGAATTAGCGATTTTGAAATTTCATACTCAATTCAACAACGCCGAATATATACCTATCTTTTTTTTAAGAGAAAATCGTAGAATTTGATAGTATGGTCTATTGCCGTGTAGATAACGGGACTTTGGAGATTAATATGACAGGCGAACCCACAATTCAATTCACCTTTGCTGTTGATAACCCAGAGTTAGATGATGAGAGACGGCAAAAAATAGCTAACAAGCTGTTGCGGGAAATTCGGGATTTGGATGAGGTGGAGAAGGCTGACCGCGCCGAAGATTTGAACCCAGAAGCGGGAAGCAAAGGTTTTGCCACTTTGATAGGAATGCTTACGGCTGAGGTGAGTCTAAAGAATGTCAAGGGTTTTTTAAGCTTTTTGGGCGATCGCCTGGGAGACAAGCCCATCAAAATCATTGTCAAGGTTGGAGATAAAGAAGTCAATATTGAAGCTAAAAGCCGACAAGAGCTATTAGAAAGTGAAAGAATAGTAAAAGCGCTTTTAGGGGAAATGGGTAGCGGGAATGGCTAAAATAGCACTACTGATTGGAGTCAGTGAGTACGGTGAAGGTATCACTCCCCTATCATCGCCTCTTAATGATGTGGAAGCTATGCAGAGAGTTTTACAAGAGCCAAATCTGGGAGGTTTTGAGCAGGTTAAACCACTCCTTAATCCCAACGCGATCGCAATGCGAAAGGCAATTCAAACGCTGTTTAAGGAAGCTAGTAAAGAAGATTTAATATTATTCTTTTTCTCTGGTCATGGTATTACTAATGATGAAGGTCATCTCTATTTAACAACTTGTGAGACAGCTAAAGATGACTTTGAAGCCACTGCTATAGACGCAAGTTTTATCCAAAGCCAATCAAAGAATTGTTATGCTAAAAGGCAAGTTTTAATTCTCGATGCTTGCTATAGCGGCGCTTACGCCCAAGGTTGGCGAGCAAAAAGTTTCGGTGTGGATATCAAACAGCAGCTAGGTGCTGAGGGACGGGTTGTTCTCACCTCTTCGAGTGCAACTCAAACATCTTTTGAGCAAGAAGGCTCAACCCTTTCGCTTTACACGCAATATTTAGTTGAGGGAATTGAATCTGGCGCAGCAGATAAAGACAACAGTGGCACTATTTTCATACATGAACTACACGCTTACGCTAAGGAAAAAGTTCAAACAGCAAAGCCGAATATGACTCCAGATATCATTCTGGATAAGGAAGGCTTTAATATTATCATAGCTAATGCACCAAAGAATTCAGAAGCAGAGTATCGCAAGTTTGTTGAACAATATGCCCAAAATGGTTCTCTTAGTGAATTTGCCTACTTAGTCTTAAAACCAAAACGCAAAACATTTGAACTCACAGATGAACAAGCTGAGGAAATAGAAAACGAAGTTCTAGAACCTTTTCGTAGGCGGTTGGCGAACCTGGAACTTTACAAACAAGCTTTGACTCAGGCGGTTAAGAAAAAAGATCCTCTGGATGAGAACACTTTTAAAATACTGAAGGATTATCAGCAGGATGTTTTAGGTCTGAGGGATGAGGATGTAGAGGCAATAGAGAAAGAGATTACATCTGCTAATGCTAGAAGTAATCAGTTCAAACAAGTTGTATCGGTTTTGTTGTTTGTGGGTGGGGTTTTTGCTGGAGGGTGGGTCTGGGGCTTGGTGTGGGTCATTTTGGGCTTTGTTATTTTAGGCTTGATTGATGGTTTACTGGAGAATTAAGGAATCTCTTCGCTCGTGTCGAGACTTCCAAAGTGGAATATATTATGCCCCCTTGGCTCTTCACACCCAGAAGTGTCTGTTCAAAAATCAATTCGTAGTCTTATATAACCAAGTAAGTATTCATGCAAAATTAAACTGAGTATTGAAACGAGTCTTTATATCTGACAAATTGCTTTTAAAACTTGTAATAATTCAACTGCACGGGGAGATTCCATAAAATTTAATAATGGCATAAGATGATAAATGGGAGGATTACCTTGTTCAATATAAACGAACTGATAAGCTCTACCGTTAGTGCTTAAACCCCAAACAGATGTTTGATTATTTAAACTTTTATAAGCGTAGGTGAGCAGTTGGGGTAAGCCTGTTGATATATCAATTTGACTATTTTTTGATTCAATTAAAAGTATCCAGAAATATACTTGAGATTTGGTATGCTTAGCTTTACTAATAGCTAAAATATCCATCCTGCCTTTAATTGTGGTATCTTCATCTTCAACCTCAATATCAGCAATATCTTCTTCTAGGCGAATCTCAATAGGATAGCGATAAAAGCCAGCTAATCTCAGTAAGGGTGCAATAACAAGAAATTTGACCTGTCCTTCCGAAACTTTGCCAGATTTCAGGTAACGTCGAAAGTCATCTCTAATTTGTAGAAGTTCTTGGTGTTCTGCTTCTAGGAGGGGTTCCAGGGATAACAGGTGAGAAAATGATTCACTGTACCGTTCTTGAAAGCCAAACAGACGCTGAACGTCTTCTAGAGATAAATTACTAGCATTGAGAATTGTCATTGATTTCTATGGGATGTGAGTCAGGAATACTTAATTACATTAATAGCAGTTATTCCCCATTCCCTAGCTTTTTCCAAAACCATTATAGAGACGTTCCATTGAACATCTCTACATTCTTTATCAAAGATGTCAATGCTGATGCACCTTTTCTAGTAGCCACATAGAAGCAACTGTACCGAAAAAATGAGCCGCAATACCATTGATGTTAGCTACTACTATGAACACATCAAGCGCTCGAATAATCTTGTTAGGGTCAGTAATTGCGACTCCTGGGGGTTGGGATACAGCTTTTGCTATTAGCACACTGACACTGGTTCCTGCGCCTAAAATGGTGATGAATATTCCCACTAAACTAACCAGAATACCCATGCGGATGGCTCTGGTTGTATCCGCTTTACTAGGGTGCAAAGTAGGATTAGGATTGTCTAAGCGTCTACCTATGCGCGTATAACGAAAATCCCAAAATACGCTGAATAGCAATAATAAAATTCCCCCAACAGCCCAAAATACTCCTATTCCTAGTCCTGGATTCGATTTATCTGCAAAATTACGACCTGTAGAAGCAAACAATAATAATAAGCCAGAAACCAATGCTAGCGCCAATTGTACCCATAAGGTAATCCACCCTGTGAGACGAATTTGATTGGCGATGTTATGAACTTTGTTTCTATTATGATGTGATGTTTCTAGCGATGATCGCGTTTCTGTTTCTGGTTCCATATTAATTTTAGTTGTCCCCACAGTACATAATATTTGCAATGCCCTAACTCATGCACCCACCCACAGACCGAATTATCGTAAAATCTTGAGGAATAGATGAAATCAATGAACTTTTATCAAACTCCGGGATGATGATAAATTAGTCAAAAAATTGACATAATACTCCTAGAAAACGTGATATTTAAGCCATAGGCAGCAAACCGCAAAGGATAAAGAGCATGATTAGATCGTGGATGGTGATTGGGGGTGTGGCTTTTGTGATTGCCTTGGCGGCTAATTTGATTACACCAAGTGGTATCCAGTGGTTTAAGCGCTTACAAAGACCCAGATGGTTAACTTTTGAGGGGGTGATTCCAATTATTTGGACTGTAATCTTTATTTGCGGTGCTTGGTCAGCTTATATTGTTTGGGAAAGCAACCCAGGAACTACCACAACTTGGCTACTTATGGGTTTATATTTACTACTAGAAATAGTGACTATTGCCTATACACCTGTCATGTTTCGGTTGCGTAGTCTGCGGGTGGGGACAATTTTGGGAGGCACAGGTTTGGTGATTTGCCTAATATTAACACTAGCAGTTTTACCTGTTTCTACTTCCGCAGCATTGTTGTTAGTTCCCTATTTGCTCTGGAGTCCCATCGGTACTTATACCACTTGGAAAATGATTAACCTTAATCCTCAAGATGCGTAAAATTTGCCGGTAAATCATCAGCTTTACTCAAAATGAATAAACTACCATCTCCGCCACGTCCAATTCTGAAATTTTCATCTAAATAAGTAATATCAAGAGTAGGAACTCTACCTTGGGGACCCTTAGCAGGAATTACTTTAAAGGGGTCAAATTGGGGAGTGTCAAAGCCAAATATCTTCTCAATGGATAGATAACGTTTGTCAAAATTTACATTGATACGTTGATTCGGTAAAGGCGATAAATTATCTGTGGCTGGTGCAAAACTAGCTGTTACTTTCACATATCCCGAAACTATTCCCAGAGGATGTTTCACAAATGCCAAGTTGAAAAATAGTTTATTGGTAACATCAATGACTTGATAAACTTCACCCAACTGTAATCCTAACGGTAGGGAATCTAAAGAACGGATTTCTCTAGCTGTGGAGTATAGCAATTTCCAAGCACCATTGAGCAAAGAAATAGCGTTTAAGAGGGGTTGGGGATGAGGATTACAATTTTCTAGTTCCGTGGTTAATTGGGCGATTTCTGCGGCTGAGGTTTTATCTAGCTTCAAATCGGTGAGAGGAGAACTGAGATTGCTTTTGGTTTGCATCTCCTCTAGGGAAGCTTGTAGTTTTTGCTTTAATGAAAGTGGATTATTCAAGGTTAAAATATTTTCCGACCATAACGTGCAGTTAAAGGATCAGCCGGATTACTTTGATTATACAACCAAGCCCACATCTGATCACCAAAGGAAAAATGCCACCATTCTCTAGGGTTGCGTTGAAACCCAGCTTTTAACATCACATCATGTAATAATTGCCGATGAGCGTGATATTTTGGTGCATCTGGGTGATCACTATTGGCATAATAATGGGGATGCGATCGCTCTGACAATTCATCAATGGGCGAACCCATATCAACTATTTCCCCAGCATCATTTACCAAAGTCACATCGACAGCAGCACCCGTACTGTGAGGAGGGGGAGTTTTTTCATCCCAACTGGGTACAGCCCAAATTTCGTAAACCGATTCCCAAATTTCTTGGCGTTGCTTTGGTGATAACTCGGCCTCAGTCAAACCCTGCTGTTGTAACGCTTGGGCAAAACTGTAATCTACCATAAACTGTTGTACAGCCACAGGACGATAAGCATCAAAAATTTGGATATACCAATGAGGATGCAGTTGTTGTAGATATTTTTGGGCTTGGATTAAATTATCAATCACAGTTTGGCGGAGATAATAAGGTGAATATTCCCCATATTTCGCACCGAGTTTTTCATAAGGATGGGGAGATTCCACCGCAAATAATTCCAAAGGAATCTGCACCAGCAATTCACCACATTCAAGGATAGGGATTTGGTGATAAGGTCTCATAGTAATTTATAATTCGTAATTCGTAATTCGTAATTCGTAGCTGATGGAATTTTTTACCGTCTGCATAGGCTTTAAATTCCCCCTCCTCGCTTGCGGCTATGCATTACCCGGATCTTTCTTAACATTTGCGAGAGCGATCGCTCTCCAAATCGCGAAGCCTTAAACCTACGTTGTCCATTCTCAATAAAAGCAGGTTTTTAGCGAGA
>NZ_CAWQOY010000007.1:0-17951 GCF_963896525.1 Nodularia sp. LEGE 04288 | reverse complement strand
CGAAACCACTTAACCTAGAGTCCTTGCGTCGTCTAAACCAGAGGTGGGATTCTCCCCAAGCGTTAATTCGGGTATGCCCTACCCTATTTGCATTAGTGCAAGTCCTGTTTGGTTTGAAACAAATTGTCTCAAAATGCTGATTCGTCTAGCCCCTATGAATCTTTTACCTACTGCTAGGAGGAAACTAGAACAATGCAGTAGAACCGCATAGATTCAATTATCAAGGTTCAGTGCTTCGTCTTTCGACAGCTAGGTTTTTTAAGTGGTTGATTACCTTTCCACTATTATGAGTATAGCAGCATATTGGTACACTCATAAATTGAAAGCAGTCGTAGAACGACGGGGCTTTCAACCCAATTTTTCGGTAAATACCTATATCAACCATATAGGGGCGCTCTATAGCGCGAGGATCAGCAACTGGCAATTGTGTGGGATTTCTGAGACTAGAGGTAATTTATCCCTCGGACAACGAAGCTGTTTGTCTCAGTGACCCAGCTAATATCTCAATTAAAACTGTAACAGACGAATTTTGTCTGCCAAATTGCCATAATGTCAAGTCGCTACGCTCCAATTCAAAATTATTAATTCAAAATTAAAGACAATTAGTAGGAGCATGAACTCGCCACTAATTGTTCGCGTAGCGTCCCGTAGGGAAGACCGCCATAATCTTTGATTTGGCGGGGGCTTGTACCCAAAATTAATCAATTCCAAAATTTTATTTCTTCTTCATTTTGCATTTTGAATTTTGTTCGCGCAGCGTGCCGGAGGCTCTATTTTGAATTCAAAAAAGGTCAAGCAGCACTGCGGCTACTTACGAAAAAAATAATAATCCAATGCCGATGATGGCAATAATTACACCTGCGATCGCTCGCCAACTAACTTTTTCACCAATGCAGATAGCAATAGGAATGACAAATATGGGGCTAGTCTGTAACAAGGTGGAAGCAATTCCCGCAGCCGTGAATTTAATTGCTGTTTGTTGTAGCCAAATGCCCAAATAAGTCCCACAAAAAGCTGCAAAGCAAGTAGCAAAAATGATTTTACCTGATTGTTTGTAGGGAAATGATATTGCTTGCGCCTGATGGTGGGGTAAGCACATCCACCCGAAGAGAATCAATTCGGCTGCACCTAAGCGCAATAATGCAGCCCACACAGATGTAATGCTGCCAGTAGTAAATGCTACGCGAGAGATAACTGTGCCAATGGCATTGGCGATCGCTGCTAATAAGCCCAAGCCGATACCTCGCCATAGGTGCGCGGGGGAATCATCGCTGCTATCGGGAACTCGTTCTGTAACTACCCAAGCAACTCCCAAAATCGTGATCAAAATTCCACACCAAGCACTGATATTTAAAGTTTCCTGAAGCCAAATCATCGAGGCGATCGCAGTCAGGGGAGGCGCAAGGGTGCTGAGAAGTAAAACCCGGCGTGCGCCCAAGTAATTAATCGCCCCCAAAAAAGCAGTATCACCCCAGCTAATACCGATCACTCCACTTAAGCACAGCAGCAAAATTGGCATGGGGGCAGAAATAGGCCAGGATTCCCCAGTGACGAAGATGGTCAAAATTAAGAAGGCGATCGCCACTATCCCCTTGATCAAATTTAGGCGTAGCGGCGGAATATGCTGTCCCACAATGCCATATACCACCGAAGCGATCGCCCACAAACCAGCAGCAGCTAAAGCCGCTAATTCACCTTTGCCATTTATTAAAAAATTATTAAAAATATAATTTACCTCTTAAATAATGCTCAAAAATGTTTAAGATTACAGTAAATAACTGAAAATAATTATAGCACTCTCATCCAGTGAGTGCTAATCTTCCCAAAAAGAATATTCCCATGCCATTGGTAAAAATAAATAGTTTTTCTAGATAGATGGAGAGGTTTCTTTGCCATAATTAATCAGCCGAATCAAGCATTTCCACACAACTAATTAATCATTGGGAGGACTGGAATGAAATATACTTTTGATATTGTAGGCGTATCTCCTACTTGGCAATTTTTTAATCATCAACAACAGACCGTAAACCAACCAATGCCGCGAGGTGTGGAATATCTAATTAGTCATAAATGTACATTAGATGCCTTATTAGAAACTGTGGAACCATTACCAGTTAAATGGGGTTGGAATACCGAACAAGTCATAGATACTGTCGTGCAGTTTTGGTTAAACAACGCCGAGAGTATTCGTTATTGGAAAATCCGTTTAATTGATGCTGGTAATGAGAATATACTCGTCGCTAGGCTGGCAGACATCACATCTTTACAAGCTGAATTTGAATCTCTATTAGGTAAATAAATTGGGGAATAGGGAAATGAGGCGCTTCTGACACAAATCTAAAATAGAGTGTCACTATTGCCCCAGTTCTCTAATATTGTTCATCACTTGTTTATATAAGTCATTGTTATTTTGTGCTTGAAAAATGCCTGCGGCTTGTTGCAAGTCCTTGAGCGCACCCTCTCTGTCTCCCTGAGCAGCACGGGCATTTCCCCGGTTATTGTAGGCGGGGCCAAACTTGGAATTGAGGCGAATGGCTTGATTGTAATCGGCGATCGCACCCTGTCTGTCTCCTTGAGCCGCGCGGGCATTTCCGCGATTATTGTAAGCAATGGCAGATCGAGAATTGAGATTAATGGCTTGGTTGAAGTCATCTAGCGCCCCGTTATTGTCTCCTTGGGAAGCGCGAGCATTTCCCCGATTATTATAAGCCTCCGCATAGCGGGGCGAGAGACGAATAGCTTCGTTATAGTCAGCGATCGCGCGTTGGTGATCTCCTAGAGCAGCGAGGGCATTTCCGCGATTATTGTAGGCTTCGGCATCATTAGGAGAAAGATTAAGAGCTTGGTTGTAATCAGCGATCGCCCTTTGCTTGTCCCCCGCATCAAAATAAGCCAGTCCCCGGCTATTATAAGCCTCCGCATAGTCCGGATCGACATCAATCACTTTAGTATAGGTAGCGATCGCCCCTTGCAAGTCACCTTTGACGTGCTGATTCTTTCCCTGAACATAGAGATTACCTGCTTGGGAACTTTGCGCTATCCGACTGTTAGGAGGACTAACGCCTATTTCTGTCACCAATACATCTTTGTTCTGACTACAAGAAATGCTGGTAATTGCACTCAATGCGGTAACCACAGCTATGGTCAATATTCTTTTAACCTTCTCCTGCTTTTGCTCAAAAAACCGCAGTTTCATAAATTACCCTAAATCGTCATTACACCTGGATTACAATTAGCACTAAACTTAGTTCGTTCCTTTTAATTAAATCTTCTTACCTTCATATAACCTCAATTCAATGAGCGGTTACCTCCTTAATTAAGGATGAAGTATCAAATATTTATCCTGGATAAAATACAGATTTTTTATATGAATTATATTTTAGATAACCAGATGAAGTTTTTCTGTTTTTCCTGATACTTTATGCAGAATTGCCTTATACCAATTTAATATAGGAATCCGGTTTGATTTATGAAAAAATTAAGTATTGTAGGGTGCGTTAGGATGAAGTCCGTAACGCACCATTATTAAGGCTTTGGTGCCGTACTCTCCCCGCTAACACACCCTACGTGTCTGTTCAAAAATCAAATAGTAGTCCTATATAAAGATGCATGAATAAAATTTAACCAGAAATCCAGTTCCCCTCCTCGCTTGCACCGGATGGGTTAGGGGTGGGGTCGAAATAATATGCAGCCTCACAAATAATTGGTATTAGTCAAGCGAAAGTTTAATTAAAATTAAATTTTCCGAACAACATTCGCTGAATCTAAATCAAATATTTGACTATTTAGCAGCTTTACTCCTGCGTATCATCATCTTCTTGATTTTTGCTAGACAGTCGCCAAGATGTACTTACATCAATATCTACAGACAATTGCTCCAAATTTTGACCTAAATCTTTTTGCATTTTCTGTGTCAGTGTGATGGGAAAATCTAAACTCACGTCTTGGCTTTGTACCAGTCTGACTAATTCCGTAAATGGCACTTTTACAGATTTCCGCTGATAACTAGTTAACTTACAGACAGAGGTTTCCATCACATCTTGAGCTTGCATAGCTTTTTTGAAACGTTCTTGCAGATGCTCAAATTCCGACTTTAACAACTGCCAACTTTCTGATAATTCTGTGTATCTGGCATCGAGTGCCGTTAAATCTTCTCTTTGGGGATCTGGGTTACTTACTAGTTGTAACTCTAATAACTGTAAATGTACTTGCGCCAGATAAATACAATCCAAGTAAGCATATTCAATCTGACCTTCACTTAAAGGTCGCCTGCCCCAATCACTGCTTTGTTCCTGTTTGTCAATATAATTAAATTTGCACAGTGCTGTAGCTAAAGTTTTCAGTTGGTAGTTAGGTAATGGCAAAATATAGTAAGGTATTTTCTGAGCTATTTCTAAAGTGCAAGTGATATTTTTCGCTTTCTTATTACTCAGAAACTTTAAATCATAATTGGCATTGTGAAATACTTTCTCAATATCAGGATTGATCATGATTTGCTCAATAAAGTCAGCAACCAGATCCGGCTGATCCAGCACATCTAAAAGAAAAACGCGATCGCCACTCATATCTGTAGGATCATCCAATACCTGAATCAGTGACAGTCTAGGATTACGAGATTTATAATCAGCCACTTCTGTATCGATCCACAAAGTTTTGGCATTGGTATATTCAGCGACTTTGGCACGAATATTACTAGCAGAATTTAAGTATGGCATGAGCAAATCTTTCCTGATAGTTGAGTAAGATGAAGTTAATCACAGTTTTCCAAATTAACATTTTGCATATCCACGCTGATACCTTTAGCGGTTGATATACATATGAAAAAAGATTATCTCATCTTAGGTAGTGGCTTATCGGCATTGGTATTTGGCTCACTGATGGCGAAATCTGGTCAAAAAGTGCAAATCTTGGAAGCTCATGAACATCCGGGGGGATTTGGCCACACCTTTACGATGGCAAAAAAATATAAATTCAATGCCCAATTACATTATGTTTGGGATTGTGGCGAAGGACATACAGTGAATCGTGTCCTGAAAAAACTCAACTTGGATCAAGATGTCACCTTTACTCGATATGATCCTGAAGGTTTTGATCATATGAGAATGCCTGGTTACTCATTAGATATTCCCTCTGAACCCGCAGAGTTAATCCGGCGACTATCTGATCTTTTTCCCCAAGATGCCGAACAGATAGGTAAATTTGTCTGGGAAGTACAAAAAACCAGTCAGGGAGTCAAGAAGTTATCACCCCCAATGATTCCGGCGGAGATATTCGCACATTTGGGTGAAGTATCCACTGCTGTCATGTATCTCAACAGTACGCTGCAAGATGTGTTCGACAAATTCAAGTTACCGCAAGCAGCGCAAACCCTCTTAGCACTACAATGGCCTGATTTTTTATTACCTCCAAATCAAGTTTCTTTTTACGCTTGGGTTATTTTATTTACTGGATATCAACAAGGTGCTTTCTACCCAGTACAGCATTTTGATCATGTAATCAATTCATTAGTCAAGGTAATTGAGGATAATGGCGGCGAAATTCTGCTGAATCAGGAAGTCACTGATTTTGAAGTCATTAACAAAACTGTAACTAAAGTTCAAGCAATTGATAGAATCACCCATCAAAGCCGTGAATTCACTGGTGAAAATATTATCTGCAATATAGATCCGCAAAAAGCTGCTCAGATGATTGGAGTGGAAAACTTCGCGAAAAAAGTCCGCCAAAAGCTTAATTATGAATATTCTCCTTCAAATTTTATGGCTTACTGCGTTGTCAAAGATATTGACTTGCGCGACTACGGATTTGGGAAATGGAATGTCTTTCATACTAGTCATCAGAACTTGAATGAAGCATTTGCTCAAATGTATGAAAAGCATGATTTTTCTCATCCTAGTTTTGCTATAACAACACCATCTTTAATGACAGAGCAGCCAGACAGTCCAGAAGGATGTCAAATCATCGAGTTTTTGACTGTTGCTAATTATGATTACTTTAAAAAACTTAAAGATACTGATGCCAAGGCTTATAGACAAAAAAAAGCCGAAATTTTAGATGCCATTTTAGATGTCGTTGAAAAGAACTATATTCCGAATATTAGAAACCATCTTGTCTTTAAAATTACTGGAAGTCCTACAACCAATGAAAGATATTGTTGGTGTCCCAAAGGAAACTCTTATGGTTCTAATCTCACACCGCGCAATATGGGCATTGGTAGGCTGAATTACCAGACATCTTTCAAAAACTTCTACTTTTGTAATGCTTCATCTGGCTATCCAGGATTTGCGCCAACATTTTGGACTGGAGCCAGCTTATATCAAAAATTATCAGGTGATGTGATTTTACCAAAAGGTTAATAAAATAGATCCCCGACTTCTTGGAGAAGTCGGGGATCTGAGCCTCTTTTGATTATTCATTCGTTTGGTAATGAGATATGAAAATAGCAATTATTGGAGGCGGAGCTAGCGGGATGGTGACAGCATACCTGCTAAATAAACATGGTCATGAAGTCACAGTTTTGGAAAAAGAACCTATTTTAGGTGGACATATTCGGACATTAAATAAAAATGTTAAACCGAATAAATCAGACTGTAATCAGATTTTAGAATGTGGTGTGCTGGAATTTCCCTGTGTATTTCACAACTTTCTCAAATTAATGCAAGAGCTAGAAGTAGAGTTAGAAGCAGTTAATATTGGTTCAGCATTGTTTTTGCAAGATGGTCGTCATTTGCTGTCAGCGTTGATGATCCACCAAAATTTTACAGGAATCCAGCGTTTAATTGAATATTTTAAACTGAATACTCTCTATGCTGGTGCTGGTAAATTATGGATGAAAACGCATTTTGTCCCCAAACAGAATTTGATAAATCAGCCAATTTCCCAATATTTGCCACACCAGTGCATCCGGAATTATTGGCTAAAACTCTTGGTGATGTATAGCTATTCTATGCCATTTGAATTAATTGATAATTGCCCAGTAGAACTGGTAATTCCTACACTACGAGACTATATATTTGTCAACTGGGTGAGGATAAAAGGCGGAGTGTATTCCTATATTGAAAAAATCTTAGAACGCTTTCAGGGGAGAATTTGGCTCAATGTCAAAATTGCCGGAATTATTAGACAAAATGACACAGTTCAAATCAGATTAGCGGATGGTGTGACGCATATTTTCGACAAAGTGGTTTTAGCAGCACCACCTGATCAGGTAATGAAATTATTATCTGATCCGACAAACGAAGAAATTAAACGGTTTTCCGCATGGCAAAAAAACCCAGCCACAACAGTTATACATACAGATACTTCAATATATAGCAGACACGGCATCAAACAAGCTGGGGAATTTGATTTTTTCCAAACAGCACAAGGATGGGGATATAATGCTTACCTCAACCATCTCTGCGGAATATCATCACCTCCTGAATACAGCTTGGCCTTTCACCTGGATAATCTCATCGCTGAGGATAAAATTCTGCACAT
Organism: Nodularia sp. LEGE 04288; assembly: GCF_963896525.1. NCBI lineage: Bacteria > Bacillati > Cyanobacteriota > Cyanophyceae > Nostocales > Nodulariaceae > Nodularia > Nodularia sp. LEGE 04288. Next base: position 10,475 of record NZ_CAWQOY010000007.1, on the reverse strand, counting down.
ACAATCACACCACACACCCTTGTACACAGTGGATTCCTTCAAATACAGAAACGAAATTATCACTACCAACGGTGAAAACAATACTTACCATGCGGGAGCCTACCTGGGAGACGGATTGCATGAAGGAGCTATCACATCTGCAATGCGAGTTGCGGAATTAATTCATCATTAAACATTCTCAACTCTTACTCTCTGCGACTCTGCGCCTCTGCGTGAAACAAATTACGACTCTCCCATTCGGCAGATTATCAGCTGAGATACTAGGCAAATTGTTGAGCAAGCCGACGGCATGATCAGCAGTCGGCATGAAAAATTTGTAACTCATTCCCCACAGTTGCATCCGTGGTTTCCCGGTTGTTGATTCTTTGGTAAGATTTTGGGGGCAATCTATTTTAGCGTGGCGCTATGAGGGGGAACAGAAACTACTTTTTTGGCTAAACCCAGAGTCTGCAAGAGTTTAATACTCCACCAAGTCATATCAATCTCCCACCAAGACAATCCAGATTTGGCCATATGAGGATAAGTGTGATGGTTATTGTGCCATCCTTCTCCATAAGTTACCAGCGATACCCACCAAAGGTTACGTGCGCCATCATCGGCATCAAAGGTACGATAACCCCAAAGGTGTGAGGCTGAGTTGACAAACCAGGTGGAATGCCATAGTAAGACTGACCGCAAAAATGTGCCGTAAATAACAAAAGACCAACCACCTAAGACATACAGCAGCAACCCCAAGGGAATTTGCAAGAGGAGGAAGTAGCGATCCAGCCAGCGATAGAAAGGTTGTCTTGCTAAATCAGGCGCATATTTTTGATAAACGTCATAATCAAAAAATTCAGACCGTGGGTAAAAAATCCACAGCATATGGCTCCACCAAAATCCTCGCTGGGCAGAATATGGGTCTAGGTTGATATCTTCTGTGTGGGCGTGATGCTGGCGGTGTCCACCAACCCAGAAAATCGGACCTCCTTGTAGAGCCAGCGCTCCGATAGTGGCGATCGCATATTCTAACCACTTAGGGACTTGAAAACTTTTATGGCTCAACAGTCGATGATATCCTAGACAAATGCCGATACTCCCGAATAACCAGTGGAGAAACACCAGCAAACCTAATGCTGGCCAAGAGAAGAACCAAGGAGCTAGGAGAGCTAAGGCATGAAATGCAGCAAAAAATACCACGTTCACCCACCGAAGACGAGGTGAATTTCCTACATCAGGAGTGAACGCCAGAAACTTCGCAGTCATAAAAATTCCTGTTGATGGATGATCAAGCGATTTGCTATTTCTTGGTGCAACCCCAGTAGGATTTTGCCCACTCTGCACAAGCAGTTAGTTACAGTTTAGTTACAGTAAAGAAAAGCAAGTATCACTTACATTTGTTATGCTAACAGACCTGTAACTTTCATGCAAGTACCACTTGCATTATTCCTTATGACATACCAACCAATTTCAGCACGTCAACGTCTGATTCAATCAGCACTGGAATTATTTACAGCTCAGGGAGTCAGCGCCACCACAACCCGCCAAATCGCTGAAAAAGCTGAAGTCAACGAAGTCACGTTATTCCGAAATTTTGGGAACAAGCATGGGCTGTTATTGTCTGTGCTGGAAGAATCCGCAGCTTTCAAGAATTTAGGCGAGTCGCTGGTGCAAAGGGCTACTCCTCCTGGTGACATCTACCAAGCCCTCAAAGATTATGCAAGTGACAGCTTATATGCTTTAGAAAGAATACCGGAGTTAGTTCGGTCTGTGGTGGGTGAAGCTAACCAGTACCCCACGGAAAATCGCCGTGCTTTAGGACGTGGTTTAACTGAAGCCAACCGCTATGTAGCCGAGTATTTAGCGACTGTTATTCAGCAAGGAGATTTAAATACCTATCTCCCCGCAGAAAAATTAGCTAGTTTGCTGAATGTGATGATCCTGGGGTATGCGGTAATTGAATTTACCAGTGAATTTAATGAGCTTTGGGTGGATCGGGATGATTTTCTGGAGAATTTAGTCGAGTTATTTTTACACGGTGCGATGTCATCTTCGGGAACAGCAGTCACAGTTCGGGAAAATGTGCAGGAAGTAGCTGATTTACCAGTGGGTTTAGTTCACCAAATTTTGCAACAAGCTCGAAAGTTGGGAACACAAGATTATGCTTTGGCTTATGTGTTATTTGGTGCGGGCTTATCTGGGAGAGAAATTGTCAGTTTGCAGCAAAATCACCAAATCTGTGATAATTCTGGACATTTCCTCCAAATTACTACCCCAGAATTGCGCCGCCAAGTCCCTGTTAATCAGTGGATTCTCGGTAAACGCTATGGTTCTTACAGCAATAACCCTTTAATCAAATGGCTGAAAAGTCGTAAAGATCATCAACCTGCGATGTTTGTCAATGAAACGGGTCAAGCTATGACAGAATCAGATTTATGTCAACATTGGCAAGTATGGACCGAGGGATTGTTAACGCCTCAAGGACAACCACCTGCGATCGCACAAACCCAACATACCTGGTGTGTCGAAATGTTAATGCGGGGAATGAGCTGGGAAAACCTGACTATTCTCACAGGTTGCGATCGCACCCAATTACAATCCTATGCCAAAAGAGCCAAAGAAAAAGCCGCCCTAGAGCAAGCAACTCGTTTAGATCATAAGCCTATATAGTGTCACCGCCTACTGATTAATCTATCTATTAGCTGATACTTTGGTAATTTTTATTCCTTGGTTGTGATGTTTACAACATGATCACTTTGGCTATGAATATCTATAATCAATCTCACTACTTATCAAACCCCATGAAACAAAGTCATTTATTTTGATATAATCGATAATTTTGCTGTGATTAATTTATTGATATCTCGATAAACTCGACAATTCATATTGATCAGATCATCACCAATATTGAATACTAAATCTGTTGCATATGGGTTGCACTTGCATATTAATCAGTTTATTCTCTGTAAATAAATAATGTAACCCTATAGTATTTATTGAGCGAATTGAGGTATGAAAAGTTAAAAATAATACATATATACATTCATTTAAATCATCTCATATTTTAATTCGCTATTAAATTCACAGAGTTACAGTACAATCTAAAACTTTGAAACTCTGGTGCATAAAGCATTCCACATAATTGGACTCATATAAAAATAGCAGAGCTTGCTGGCATGAAACTCTCGAAGCTAGATCCACTTATACCGCTAACAGAATTAAGAGTAAAACTTATGAAATTACCAAAAGATTATTCGCTTCATGAGGATGAATTGATAGAGTTTTTATCCCAACGCAGATGGCCAGATAGCAATCGGCGCATTGATCGGACAACTTTCTGGCGGTGGAGGAATGACAACCAAATTGAGCATCAAAAAGTATTCAGCAGATTAGATATTTTAAAACTCTGTCAAATTTGCGACCACTACCGATTAGATGGAACTCGCAATGAATACTTGGCGAGATTTAACCAACAAAAAGAGTTGTCCATCAAAAAATAAATATCTCTAAAAAAGTTGAATTATTGCATAAATTGAGAGTAATTTGTCAAAATCTCCCTTCTCCTTACTAACTACCGTGTACACACAAGTGATCCAATCGCCCCCTAACCCCCAATTCTGGGGGAACAAGAATTTTCAAAGTCCCCCAAACTTGGGGGATTTAGGGGGCTAAACAGGCTCAAACGCAGACAGGCAAGATTTGTGTGTACACCGTAGTCTCCTTACTAAGGAGAGGGGCTGGGGGGTGAGGTTCTTCGGTGAGTCCTCACTACAAGCCTCTCTGACTTGGCGTTCTTCTCTTCTGTTGACAAAGACGCTACGCGGTAAGCGAAGCTATGCCGAAGGCTTTAGGCTTCTTCTCCCAAAGGGAGAGGCTAGCGCCAAGGCCGTTCCTTGATTAAAATAAAATTTTAATCTTTATTGATCATGGTGTCTCCCCAACCCATTAACCCTGCTCCCGGACAAGAATCAGTTTGGGATTACCCTCGTCCCCCTCGCCTAGAAGACACAAGCAAACATATTCAAATCCTCTTTAATGGAGTAACAATTGCAGACACTCACAACGCCAAACGGGTTTTAGAAACCAGCCATCCACCGGGTTACTACATTCCCCCTGCTGACATCAAAATGGAACACCTAGTACGGATGCCAAAATCCAGCTTTTGTGAATGGAAAGGCTCTGCTGGTTACTACACCATCCGCGTTGGTGATAAAGAAGCACAGAATGCGGCTTGGTTCTATCCCGACCCTACACCAGCTTTTGCAACTATTAAAGATTATGTAGCATTTTATGCCCATCTTATGGATGGTTGCTACGTCGATGGCGAAAAAGTACAACCGCAACCAGGTAACTTTTACGGTGGTTGGGTTACCAATGATATTGTTGGGCCGTTTAAGGGTAGTCCTGGCACTTGGGGATGGTAAAGTGCTTAAAAGTTTCACTGAGATCATCCAGTGGCGCAAGCGGATATTCTTCCCAACAGGTAATCACGCTGCGGCTGTTCTGGCTGCGGTGATTGGGATTTTGGAGTGATGAGAGCAAGGCGATATGGTTTTTAACCCGTCGCTTTGTTTATATTCTTGCTTATTGCAAACTATTCCTAAAAACTTTATAATTCGGCTTGATTGATTTTCTACTACCTGCCAGAAATGTTTTAGTCCCCTTGCGGGGATTAGTTTAGCGGAAAGGTTTAAAAAATCTTCTCTAAAAGTGACCTTACCTGATTTGTTTCAGTCCCCTTGCGGGGATTAGTTTAGCGGAAAGACTTATGGATTTTGTAGCAAAGATTTGAAGAAGTTTATGTTTCAGTCCCCTTGCGGGGATTAGTTTAGCGGAAAGCTGAACACGTCTTATGGAACGGTCAGCTTAAAGTGTTTCAGTCCCCTTGCGGGGATTAGTTTAGCGGAAAGGCAGAAATTTCATTTATTCACTTAATGCTTACAGATGTTTCAGTCCCCTTGCGGGGATTAGTTTAGCGGAAAGTCTAGAATGGATTTTCACCGATAAATTTGTACTAGAACGTTTCAGTCCCCTTGCGGGGATTAGTTTAGCGGAAAGTGGTGAGCGATCGCCACACTGGTCCGGTTGCCTTGATGTTTCAGTCCCCTTGCGGGGATTAGTTTAGCGGAAAGTTCTGAGTATTTTGGCTTCTCGCCCATATTTTTCTACAGTTTCAGTCCCCTTGCGGGGATTAGTTTAGCGGAAAGTTTCCATTGCCTGAAACAAAGCGACACGCGACCAAGGTTTCAGTCCCCTTGCGGGGATTAGTTTAGCGGAAAGTCCGCCATCTGAAACATAGTCTACCAGTGGATTCTGGAGGCGATTTTGGCAAAGCTGATCTAGAAACCCTATTTCAGGCTTCGCGAAATTCGCAACTGAAACTTATGAAACTCTGTAACTATTGATTTTTCAAGGTTCTGGCGATTTGGCAAACCCCCCAGGGTTTTTGACCTCACTATAGGTCTGCCAAAATTTAAGCTGATGACATCATCATAAGATGATTGTTTGCTCTTGTCGAGATATATTACTTTGCATTTGAATGGTTTAGCGATCGCCTAGCCAATTTTGTGTAAATTCTAACTGTAGCAACAGGCATTTCTAAATCATTGGCGATCGCCTTGAGAGATTCTCCCATTTCCCGCCGTCCTAAAATTGTAGCCCAAGTTGCCGCTATTTTCTCAGTGCGATCTGCTTTGCAGCAGCGCTGACGCGATCGCTCGCAAATTGCAAGTGAGCTATGGTATAGATATCCAGTTTTTCACCAAATTCTTTCAGGCTGATATCAATAGCTTTTTGCAGTTCGCACAATTTATACCAAGCTATTGTCCGACCATCTTCGGGTGTGTCTGTAGGATGCAATATGATTTCTAGCAAAATATTTAAGTGTTCTTGTTGCAAAGAACGGCGGATACTGGAAATTGTCTGTGGTTCCTCTGGGGCTAACACTTCTGTCCAGATACCTTGTTGCAGAGTGTCAAACAATTCGGGGATAGAAAGCGCTTCTCCATGCGGAGATTTTAATTCTATATCTCGTAACCGATTTAAGCGATCGCCATCCAACAGCGATCGCAATATTTCACTTTGGAACCTGAGAATTGTTTCGTGAATCGGATAATCAAGGCGGTTATAGGGTACAGAATTACCCCAGTGTTGCCAACGCGACGGTGCTAACTGATTCAGTAATGGTGGTGAAAAATTGAAAACATCCTCAGCAAAAACATACTCTTGTAATTTTGCCAATACTTGACGTTGTTTGAGCAGCGAAACTGGTACAAATGCCCAGTCAGGATCATCACTCACATGGAGACGCTGAAATGATTGTCCACCAATATATCGAGGCAATAAGGTCGCGTTCCGAAAATAATATTTCAGGATTTGGTTAAATAAAAACCGTAGGTTACTATAGCTTTCTCCTAGAGATAAATAACCCTTATCAAGACGCTGCCACATTACACGAGCATTATCCATTTGCCCCTGAGAATACAATAGGACATCGCTACTCATATCCCACAGATTTGCCAAAGGATTAATATCCCAAATATCTTCATCAGTGGCGTAAGATAATTCAGCTTGAGGCGATGCTAAAGCAATCTCTTCTAAAAAACTTGTTTCGGCTTCTGGGTGAACATTAGTTTTATAACCATAAACAATCGCCCATTCATCGTAAGGGCCAACAATCCCTGGAAAATAGTCACCTTGCACAATTCCTGGTGGCGCTATATTCACAGGGAGATAATCCATCACCGAACCGACTAAACCTTTGCTATGAGTGATTTCGGGATTATTTAAATCTTCAGGAGCTAACATGGTGCTACCCTGAAAGTTATGGCGTAAACCGAGAGTATGCCCGACTTCGTGAGCGATTAAAGAACGTAAATATTGATGCACATAATCCTGCATGGCTTCACTACTCGGTGTAGTTTTTTGCAAAATTGATAACACTAGCGCCCCCATCGCTGCTTGCTCTGAAGACTCCATCCCATAGCAGACATCATCCGATAATCCTGTTCTGTCTAACCCCATTGCAGGTATATTACCTGAACATTGGTTTTTACCCAGGGATGTATTTGCTGCCATCAATGCGCGATATTCGTGCTGAATTGAGCGCACCATATTGGCATCTACGATAATATCTGCGTCCAATATTTCCCCAGTAAATGGGTTGACGCGCACAGGCCCTCTAGCAAAACCTGCATCCAGAGAATTGAACCAGCGAATAGTATTGTAACGGATATCTGCGGGTTGCCAATCAGCATCATCTGGCATTTGCCGGACTTCAATGGCATTTTGGAATCCAGCTTTAGCAAATGCTTTGTTCCACATTAAAATGCCTTCACGAATTGCCTCACGGTATGATACAGGGACAGCATTTTCAATCCAAAACACAATCGGCTTTTTCGGTGGAGATATGGGTGCATCAGGAGCGGATGGTTCTAGATGCCAACGATTGATGTAACGTACAAATGGTTTGTAGTCGTGATGATCAGCAAAATTTTGGAAAGCCGTAATAAAATATCCTACTCTGTCGTCGGCAAGTCTAGGAATATAACCGTTATTTTCGCTGAGTTGGGAAAAGCTGTAGTGTACTTGCAGAGTCAACCCTCTGCTATCAGGTAAGGTAATTAAATTGGCTCCATCTGGTGAGGAAAACCCGTAAAATGCATCAATTTCTAGATTCTCTGGAAAACTATTGATAGCACCAAAATATGACTTGCTTTGTTCTAGGCGATAATCAGCCTGTAAGGAGTATTTTAATAAGGGGGTTAATCCGGGAAAATCCTGCATTAACAGATGATCTAGATTAATTAAAATATTTTTACTGTATGAATCAATACTTTCTATTGGCAGTGCATACAGAACCGAGTCGCTAAATGAACGAGTTAGCGATCGCTTTTCTGGTTCATTTGGTTCTGCACGAAATTTCACATTCCGCACCACAAAGTGTAAATTATTATTAACTCGCCGCAAGTAGAAGAGGAAGTCAGAAAGTGGTAAGCCACTATAAAGCCCACTTTCCCCAATACCCGATTCTAATGTCACTGTCGCCAGGTAATTTTTATTCAGTTGCTCTGGTGTAATTTCCCAGTAAATTTGTCCTGATTCCTGACTGGAATATAGTGTAAACAGTCCTGCTAATTTATCAGTGGCTTTAATTACTTCACGAAATCGGGGCCAATCTTCCTTTCTATTGTTCCCAAAGTTCTCAACTTCTGGGAGTAAAGTTAATTGCTGCATATCAGGAGAGTCAAGTTGGCTAGCTGCTGCGTAATTAAAATTGTGTAGCAAATTGTACACTAAGATTATGCAGATTACTAATTTCGTGATCCAGTTTTTCATCCTTTAGTTTTTCTCTCCAGCAGTGCTGATATCGAGAACCATCTCTGTATCTGTCTTCGGGAATATTACTGTGTGCCTACAACTTGCTCAATTTACAGCTTCAGGGTAATTTTTCATTGATTCAGATAAAATTCATCACATAGCAATATTTATGTCTTGAGATAGATGTTTTTTGATTGTATATGTATTTTAAATATTAAATGTATTTAATACTACTTTTAACTAACAGCGATCATCCCACTTTGGCAAATATAGGAATCCGGTTTGATTGACGAAAAAATTGGCGTTGCTGAACTAAAGTCTGAAATGCCAAAATCACCTTAATTTTTCTTCCTACCTTTGCGCCTACCCTTCGGGAACGGCTTCGCCGAATGCGCCTTTGCGTGAGACTAATTCATATTTGAAATCAGCAACGCCAAAAAATTAAGTATTGTAGGGTGCGTTAGGATGAAGTCCGTAACGCACCATTATTAAGGCTTTGGTGCGTTACGCTACCGCTAACACACCCTACTGGCGTGGCAAGGCTAAAATGTTGCAATAGATTTTTGAGAAAGACAATACATTCTGATGCCATTTTGTCAGATTAATGACTGCTCAAAATCTTTTCTCCCTACAAATGTCTAATTTTATTCTTTGTTTACATTTTTCTTTCAGTAATTACAGCTTGTGACAGTTGAAGGTGCGGAATGTGGGATATATATATATATTCTTTGTGCAATTAAGCTATGAGCTATCCAGACTTTTCCCCACAAGGCTATCAGGTCATCAGCGAACTGGGACGGAATCGGGAAGGGGGAAGAATTGCATGGTTAGCGACAGACTTAAATACAAGTCAACAGGTGGTAGTCAAGCAGTTCTGTTTTGCTCAAGTTGCTTCAAATTGGTCAGCTTACAAAGAACATGAGCGAGAAATTCAAGTCCTACGAGGACTCAATCACCCAGGTATTCCCAAATATTTGGGTGCATTGGAAACACCGGATGGCTTTTGTTTAATCCAAGAATACAAAAACGCCCCGAATTTAGCAATTCAACGCAGCTTTGAACCAGAAGAAATTAAACAAATAGCCGTCAAAGCCCTAGAAATTTTAGTTTATTTGCAAAATCGGATTCCTGCGGTCATCCATCGAGACATTAAACCAGAAAATATCTTGGTAGATGAGCAAATCAATGTTTATCTGATTGACTTTGGCATGAGTCGCATTGGGAGCCAGGAACTAGCTGCTAGCAGTGTATTTAATGGTACGCCTGGTTTTATTCCCCCCGAACAAATACGTAAGCCAACAGTAGGCTCTGACCTGTATGGTTTGGGTGCAACGCTGATTTGTCTGCTAACTGGGACAAAATCAATGCAGATGCCAGATTTAGCAGATGATGATGACCCTTATGTGATTAATTTCCGTCATTTATTACCTCAGTTAAGTCCGCGCTTTCTCAACTGGTTGGAGTTGATGGTCAAACCTCGACTCAAGGAACGTTTTGCTAATGCACAAACAGCTTTAGATGCGTTAAAACCTCTGGATGTGGTGCGTGTACCAGAAGTAAAATTGAGTCAATCGATATTAGTGTTTCACGCAAGTACGTTAGGTGAAAAGCTCAAACAATCTATTCAGGTTGTCAACACCATGTCTGGTACGATGCTCGAAGGGAAATGGGAAGTCGCGCCCCATCCCCAAGACCCTCCTCATACGCCAGATTCTCACCCTTGGATTGTTGTAGAACCCGCTCTGGTTAGCCGCAATGATACTGTGTGTACTGTCTTGTTAAATACTAGCAAGTTAATGAGTGATAAGTTGTATCAACGTCAGTTGCTATTACGTACTAATGCTGATCCAGAAGTTTACTGTTTAACTGTGCAAGTACAGACGGCTCCTCTGCCGATTGAAAGCCGAAAAGCTTATCTTATTTACATATTCTTAGCTTGTGCTGTTGTCTCTATATTATTCTCTTGGGCTATAACTATTGGTGGGTCTGAGACTGTAATTAGGGCTGTAGTTAGGGCTGTAGTTGGGGCTGTAATTGGGGCTGTAATTGGGGCTTTGGTTGGGGTTGGGAGCGCTGCGAGTAGAGCTACGAGTAGGGCTGCGAGTGTGGCTGCGAGTGTGGGGGTGTTTGGGGCGGTGATAGGGGCTTTGATAGGGGCTGGGAGCGCTGCCAATGGG
>NZ_CAWQOY010000006.1:0-18329 GCF_963896525.1 Nodularia sp. LEGE 04288 | reverse complement strand
CCCCGCAAGCGATGAGGGGGCTATGAGTACCTTATATAATTGGAAATTGCTGTATATGCAAAGGTTTTTTAGACTAGTAAATTTACTGTAACTGAATTCAATCCGAAATGCAAGGATTTTTTCATTGGTATCACGTTGGTTAATTTTTATTTATTCTGAAATTTTGGGGCAATTTTAGGTTAACTAACATGGAATTAAAGCTTCACTTGTGACCAGAAGTATCGAAAGTTTCAATGATAGATATAAATATGTACAAAGTATTCACATTAGAATCCAATTTCACCTAAAAATTTGCTTACATATACCAGAAATACTGAGGGACTTGTTTACAGTTAATTGAGACGAATGTCGGAGTTTTGTGTGAATCCCCAGCCCAATAATCTTGGTAGCTGTGACACATTTAAGACATAATTACCAGTCCATAGCAAAATTTCTAAAATTAATGAATTTTGTATCCACCAGACTTGACTTGCAGAACCCAATAGTGTCAAACCTTCATACATCTGCCAGATGCGGTAAGGTACATACAAGTAGGGAACCATCACCCAAACTAGGTTGTGAAACCGTTTTAATGAGATGATTTCCGAGAGAATTTGTAATCCTAAGATGACAAAGTACCAAGCAAATACTGATAATACAGAAGTTTCGCCCCACAATACACCCGATAACACCATTACTACCAAAGGTAGGAATATTCCCAGTATTTGCACCGTGCTAAACCAAAGTTTAAACCATTGCGGCAGCGGTTCCGGAATCCTGTAGGGTTTTGCGTGTTTCCACGCCCAACCCACCACAATCAAAAAAGATGTCGCGGACAGGAAAAACAGCAGATTTTCCAGAAATAAATGCAGGTGAATGTTTAAAGCAGTCATGGCAGTATTATCTACGGTTAGTAATCTCATGCCATACGCCTCTAGGAGTATTTTTGGAGATTAAAGACCCAGCCAAGTCTTGAGTAAATCCAGAAGACTAGCACCACCCCAAAATACTGCAATCAAAATAGAAATACTGGAAATTGCCCCAATTAGGCAGATGACTAAACCTCCTAAGCTAATCGCACCATCATCTTCGAGCAAACCAAAGCTAGTCACGAAAACGCCTATGGCTGGGAGGGTATTGGTTCCGGGAATGGGAATGATCATGGAAATGCCCATCAAGGCGATCGCACTACCAATAGTGACTCGACCTGGTAGAGTAGTACAAATATAGGTCAAACGCGGCCTGGCGATCGCTTCAATCCTTCGTAACCAAGGAAGTCCCGCCTTCAAAAACTTTTGGACTGTTTCGAGTTTCATGGGATGATTGAGCATTTTTTGGGGTAGCCAGGGAATTTCAGCCCCGAACATCAGCTGTACAGCCAGCACAACAATCAGACCACCGAAAGGAGTCGAGTAACCAGGCGCAGGAACGGGTAAAGCTGAAGGAAGAGACAGAATCACCAGCAAAAACCCAAAAACTCGTTCCTTGGCTAGCAGCAGAATCTCTGCCAAAGTTACTTGTGCGGTGCGGTCTTCGTCAAAGAAATAGCGTTGTAACTCGTGGGATAGTCTAGCCATAGATTACTGAATAGTGCAGTTTAGTCAAAGAATGTACTTGGTTTCTCTCGCTATCCTATTTGATTGGTGAAAATTAATACATTTCAAAACCCCGGTTTATTAAAAAAACAGGGGTTCTCGGCTTTCACGAATAGTTTAGGATCGGGTAGAAAAAAATAAATAAGGCACAACAGATAAACACTGATGTAGATACTTTAGTGGCTAATCTCCGAGAATGCCAAGGGTACACCAATAAATCTATCTTAAATGTGACTCTTCATCTCCAGTTAGCATAGAAAACCACGCCTAGCCTCTAGCTGCAAGAGAGGACGGGAATCAAATTTAACTTCTCAGACATTCTCTTATACCAATTATTTGTGAGGCTGCATATGATTTCGACCCCACCCCTAACCCCAGACCGCAAGCGAGGAGGGGAACTGGATTTCTGGTTAAATTCTATTTATCCATCTTTATATTAAATTGGTATTAGCTATGAACCATTAAATATTGACCATTCCCATTATATTCACCATCACAACTAGCAAAATTTCTGATAAACCATATCAAATAAAATCTCCAGATTCGGCGAAATTTAGCATAATCTATGCCATAATTTAAATGTTGTATGGTTGCTTGATTATTGTCAAAATTATGCAACCAGGTAGCAAATGTTTGCGAGTAGTTAGAACCATTAAGATACCATCTTTTAACGGTTTTTAGATTTTTGTTATGGCTAGGAACTGCATCATAATTCCAGTATCGCCCGTGGGGGAAAATGTATTTGTGCGTGTAAGCACTAGAGATATTGTTAGGTGTCCGAACTGTAATAATATGAATAAAAACTTTGCCATTCTCCTTGAGAAAAGAAGCTAACTTTTCAAAGGAGTTAGTTAAATTACCTACATGACAGAACACACCAATAGACAGGATCTTGTCAAATTTGTTGTCAAATTTTGTCTCATTTAAATCTCCTTCATATAACATGAATCTGCCTGAACTGAGATAGCTTTCAGGCTCTTGCATTTTCTGGCGCATATATTCACATTGCTCGTGGCTCAAATTCAGCCCAGTCACTTTGACATTGGGAAATTTAGAAAGAATGTAATTGGGAACACATCCCCAACCACAGCCAAAGTCTAATATATGGTCTCCATCCTGGATATCTAATTTCTCAATTACATCATCGATCATATCGATCTGTGATTGTTCTAGGTTTAATGCTCCTTTTTCCCATAATCCCATACTGTACTTGGGATAAATGAGTTTTCCTTCACCCAACATCTTATTCAGCATGGCTTGAGGTAAATCATATTGAATTTTCATCAAATCTCGTGAACCTTCAGCCAGTTGAGGGGTTTCTTTCAATACCCATTCATAGGGTGCTAAAAGGGAGGGAAAATATTGGAAAAAAACAGGCATACAAGTATCAAAAACTGTTTGCAGAGTTGAGTCAGGAATTTCTAATCCGTTGATGTAAGCCTCTGCTATGGCCATTTGGACTGTATTCACTACTTCAACGGCTCCACGGGTTGCTTGATATGCAAATGGAGTTTTGATGTTTATATCTCCTATGAGAGGGATGTATTTTTCTATTTCTTGTAATTGATTGCTATTAATCATGCTTATATTCCTTGTATAAAGCTGAATGATTGTGTGGTTAATTCACAACCAATAATAGTGATCAATTACTTGATTGTTCACCTATATTTAGGTAGATGAAAAACCGATGAAATTTCATACATCCTATTGATTAAATTAAAAAATATTCAGACATAATCTGTCAAAAGATGAATAATGGTTAATTGATTGCTAGGCAATTAACCATGAGCGGCAATTAGAAATTCTCAAACTTGTTTGTCATTTTTGTAACTGGCAACAGCTACTCTGAGATTGCCTTGGTTTTCTGCAAGTAAGCGATCGCCTGCTGCTTTTTCTAAACCAGTCCAGTGCATCAGCAAGGCTAGCTTCACCCATTTCCCACTGCGTTCGAGTAAAAAACCCGCAGCTTCCCGACTTAAACCTGTCAAGTCCTGCAACATCTGTAAAGCGCGATCGCGTAACTTTTGATTAGTTACCGCCACATCCACCATACGATTACCGTAAACTTTGCCCAGCTTCACCATTACCCCAGTGGAAAGGATATTTAAAGCTAGCTTTGTGGCTGTACCAGCTTTTAAGCGAGTTGAACCAGCGAGGATTTCTGGCCCAGTTAATAAACGAATATCAACATCTGCATCAAAGCGCACTTGTTCTGTAGGTACACAAGCAATAAAAATAGTTCTCGCGCCCCTTTGACGAGCGGCATTGAGCGCTCCGTGGACAAAAGGAGTTGTCCCCCCGGCGGTAATCCCGACTACTACATCTAATTGGGTAATCTGTCGTTGTGCGATCGCTGCTTCACCATCGGCGCTACGGTCTTCTAAATCTTCAGAACTGCGTACCAATGCACCAGCACCACCAGCAATAATTCCCTGTACCAACTCTGGGGGTGTGCAGAAAGTAGGTGGACATTCAGCAGCATCTAACACCCCTAACCTGCCACTTGTCCCCGCGCCAACATAAAATAAACGTCCTCCCTGGCTCAAACGTTCTGCCGCCACATCAATGGCTTGAGCTAACTGAACTTGCGCCGCCGCCACCGCCGCCACAGCTTTTTCGTCTTCGCGATTAAACAAATCCACCAACTCCACAGAACTGAGCTGGTCTAAGTTCAGACTATCAGGATTTACCTGCTCAGTTAAAAGATAGCCCCGTGACTGTAAATTTGGCATGGTCTACATCTTCATAAATAGCATTCATTAACTACATAGACTAACTCGTATAGAAATCTTTCTTTCTCCATTCCCCACTCCCCACTCTCCATTCCCCACTCGAAGCAAAAACTGCTTTAATTGCTGTAACGCCTAAAAATCTAGTTAAATAGGTAGTTTTGCATGATACTGGATATTTCCACTTTGCCTTTAGCGTTTCAATTTACCTCTCCAGGCCCGATTATCGTGGACATCGGGCCAATAAGTATCCGTTGGTATGGCTTATTGATTGCTACAGCCGTGTTAATCGGTGTGAGCCTTTCTCAGTATTTGGCAAAGCACCGTAATGTTAACCCAGAATTGCTCAGTGATTTATCAATTTGGCTAGTGATTGGGGCGATTCCCGCAGCCCGGTTGTATTATGTTTTATTTCAATGGTCTGAATACTCCCAGCGCCCAGAACGCATAATTGCTATTTGGCAAGGAGGTATTGCCATTCACGGAGCGATGATTGGTGGTATTTTAGCAGCATTAATCTTTGCCAAAATTAATCAGGTGTCTTTTTGGCAACTGGCTGATTTAATTGCTCCTTCCGTGATTTTAGGGCAAGCAATTGGACGTTGGGGAAATTTCTTTAACTCCGAAGCTTTTGGTCGTCCCACTGATTTACCTTGGAAGCTATATATTCCACCCCAAAATCGTCCTCCAGCCTTAGCTAATTTTGAATACTTCCATCCCACATTTCTCTACGAATCGCTGTGGAATTTACTAGTATTTGCCTTGCTAATCACTTTATTTTTTCGCAGTTTATCTGGACAGCCACGCTTGCGCGTAGGGACGCTATTTTTAACTTATGTGGTAGCTTATAGCTGCGGTCGCCTGTGGATTGAAGGTTTTCGGATTGATAGCTTAATGCTGGGGCCGCTTCGCATTGCACAAGTTGTGAGTTTAACGGGTATTCTTGTGGGATTAGCTGGGTTAGCTTGGCTGTATTTAGTTAAACGCTCTTTACCTGATGTGGTTTCGCCACCGAGAGGAGATGAAGGAATGAGGGGATGAAAAATAAAAAATGCCCCAGAGTATTCTCTAGGGCTTAACCAGGGTGCATCTACCATTCATCTCTACTAGAAATAGTGAGTTAATCCGGAAGGTTACCGCAAAGAATCTCAAAAAACATCTTTTGCTCATTTATCTTTCTGGGAAATTACGTAAAAGAAATCCTAAATTTTGTATGAAAAACAATGTAGATATTATGCCTTCAACAGTTTACATTGTGGGAGCAGGGCCAGGAGACCCGGATTTATTAACAGTCAAAGCCCAGAAACTGCTGGCTGTGGCGGATGTAATTTTATTTGCTGATTCTTTAATCCCAGAGGAGATTTTGCATTTATGCCGAGAGGATGCAGAAATTATTCGGACTGCCAATAAGACTTTAGAGGAAATTCTAGCGTTGATGATCGAAGGAGTGCGATCGCATAAATCTGTCGTTCGTCTTCATTCGGGAGATCCCAGTCTTTACAGCGCCATCCATGAGCAAATGCAACTCCTAGCCGAGGCTAATATTCCCTTTGAAGTTATCCCCGGTATTAGCGCCTTTCAAGCCGCAGCCGCCAAACTCAAAATAGAATTAACTGTTCCCGGCTTAGTACAAACCATCATTCTCACCCGCATCAGTGGACGGACACAAGTCCCACCGACAGAAGAATTAGCCACCCTCGCCGCACATCAAGCTAGTCTTTGTCTGTATCTGAGTGCGCGTCACATTGAAAACGCCCAAGCCAAACTTCTCGAACACTACCCAGCCGAAACCCCAATTGCGATTTGCTTTCGCATCGGCTGGCCTGATGAAAAAATCATCGTTGTCCCCCTCAACCAGATGGCAGAATGTACCCAGGAAGAAAACCTCATACGTACCACACTTTACGTCATTAGTCCAGCACTTTCAGCGACAAAAGGGCGATCGTGTTTATATCATCCAGAACATAGCCATATATTTCGCTCATCGCATCATTAGAAACTGGGGACTGGATTCGATAGACTTAAAAATATCCACAAAAAGCAAAATTTTAATTCAATATTATGCCTTTAATCAAAGTCCAAACTTCTGTATCTGCGCCCCAAAAAGCCGATGTTGAGACAATGCTAAAGAACTTATCCAGCAAATTAGCAAAACATCTGGGTAAACCTGAATCTTACGTCATGACAGCTTTTGAACCAAATATTTCTATGACCTTTGCCGGGACTACAGACCCCGTTTGCTATGTTGAAATTAAAAGTATCGGCACAATGCAGCCAGACCAAACCAAAGCCATGAGTCAGGACTTTTGCCAGCAGATTCACCAAACTTTAGGCGTACCAGAAAATCGGATTTATCTAGAATTTGCGGATGCTAAAGCTACAATGTGGGGTTGGAATGGTTCAACATTTGGTTAAGTAATCCGGGTATCATTTCGACTTCACCGTGGCGGACAGCGGGTTTGGGTTCTGGAATCAGGTTACTGAGCAACTAGATTTATGTCTGGGATCTTCTCCCCTGCACCCTTTCCTCCTGTTTAACTGGACGGAAAAAAAGCAAGATGAGAGAATGCGATCGCATTCAACATTTTTGTCAAGAAACATTATTCAATTAATTAGTTTAATGGAAATTAAAAATTCCTTGCATTTAAAAGGAATAATCCTGCTTATCCTTGTTAATGTAATTAGCGCTACAACTTTTCCATTAACTAAAGACATCGTTACTAGCCTTTCACCAAGCGCATTAATTGCTTCACGCTTTGTGATCGCAGCAGGGGTTTTTAGCCTAAATTTACGTAATATCAACGCACTTTTATTTCGTGATGGTACATTACTAGGACTTTTGCTGTTCTTTTTCTTAGCGATAGAAACCATTGCACTCAAAACTATACCAGCAAACCGGGCGGCATTCATTGGCAGTTTGAACGTACTCATCGTCCCGCTACTAGGATGGCTGAGTGGTAAGCCCATACTGTTGAAAACTTTCCTAGCCTCTGTAGTAGCTGTGATCGGTATTGGGATCATGTTTTGGGAAGGGGGAGAACTAGGAATTGGCGATTTATTGATGTTCGTTGATGCTTTTGTCTATGCAGTCTACATACTTTTCCTAGAGCGAGTCGCCTCCCGTCACCCCACCTTAACACTCACTAGTGTTCAACTTTTCTTCATTGCGGCGCTAGCGTTACTCTGGAATAACACGCAAATTCTTCACGAATTTGAAGTAATTCAACAGCACTGGGGAGCAATTCTCTACTTAGGGCTATTAGCAACGGCGGCTGTCATCTGGCTGCAAACATTGGCACAGCAATGGGTTTCATCTGAAGAAACGGCCTTACTCTATACACTTGAGCCATTATTCGCGACAATTTTCTCATTTTGGCTACTGGGAGAACATCTAGGACTACGCGGTCTAATTGGCGCGATTCTTGTCTTAGCAGCTCTGCTGATTAGTCAAAGCCCTCAAAAGATAGAGCCGGAAGTAAAAGTTGAAGTACAGAGCAGTTAACGGTTAGGGAACACCAAAAAATAAATTACCCAAAAATTGTAGGGTGGGTTACTACAAATTAATTGGGGATTTTATTGCTTGCAAGTCCCTTAGCTGTTGAAGCTAGTGCTTCCATTTACCAAAGTCATAGATTAAGAGAAATTTATGATTGGGATAATTTTTATTCATCGTAACCTTTGGTTAATGAATTTGGGGGAAATCACGCCAATATCTGCTACACAAGCAAAACCCTGAATTTTACCCACGTAGGCCGACTATGTTTGTTGACCCGCCAGTTCTCATTTCCAGGGCTAGAAGCTAAATTTGGCATCAAATGGTAATAATTGCCTTCCACGGGGAATAATTAAAGCATCACCCCCTTTCCGCAGTGGAAGAGGGGTTTTTGTAACTTTATAGTCAAAAACCAATGCTAAACCTGACTGGATATGAAATCAACTCCACTCTCCACGAAGGAATCCAGACTATTATCTATCAAACACAAATACCAAATACGCAACAGCCAGTTATTCTGAAAATTCTCAAAAATGAATATCCTACCCTAGAAGCCTTTACTCACCTGAAAAATGAGTATCAAATTCAGCAAGGTTTAGACCATCCCAATATAGTAAAAGCCATCAGCGAAGAAACATTCGAGCATCGTGTGGGATTCTTGCTAGAAGACTTTGGTGGTCAGTCTTTGGCACAACTGCTAAAAGTTAAAAAACTCACTTTAGTTAATTATTTAAATATTGCTATCGAAATAACTAAAGCTTTAGATTATTTACATAAAAACCAAATTATTCATAAAGATATTAAGCCCAGTAATATTATTATAAATTGCCAAACAGATCAGGTTAAACTAACTGACTTTGGTATAGCTTCCCGCCTCAATCAAGAAAATACCCAATTTATTAACCCCAATTGCGTTGAAGGTACACTTGCCTATATGTCTCCTGAACAAACTGGGAGAATGAATCGGATGCTTGACTATCGTAGTGATTTTTATTCTCTGGGTGTGACTTTATATGAAATGCTCACTGATCAAAAACCATTTTCTAGCGAATATCCCTTAGAAATAGTTTACAGTCATATTGCTGTTCAACCAGTAAACCCGCAGTCATTAAATCCAGAAATACCTGCCAACATCTCAGCAGTTGTGATGAAGTTGATGGCAAAAAATGCGGAAGATAGATATAACAGTGCGACAGGATTATTAGCAGATTTAGAGTTATGTCTTCACCATTTAGAAAATCCTGGTGAAATGACTAACTTTATTCCCGGACGTTTAGACGTATTAAGTCAGCTATTAATCCCGCAAAAATTATATGGACGTGACCAACAAGTTGAAGAACTTTTAGCCACCTTTGAAAAAGTGACATTTGGAACTAGTCAAATGATGCTAGTTTCCGGGTATTCTGGTATTGGTAAATCAGCGCTCGTTAATGAAATTAATAAACCCATCACTCGCCAACAAGGTTATTTTATTACTGGCAAATTTGACCAATTAAAACGAAGTGTTCCCTATGGGCCTTTAATTAATGCTTTTACTGACTTAATCCGCTGCTTATTAACAGAGAATAATCAAAAGCTAAAAGCATGGCGTAATCAGATTTTAGCAGCTTTAGGAAGCAATGCTCAAGTTATTATTGATGTGATTCCCGAAGTAAAATTAATTATCGGCACACAGCCGGAAGTTCCTCAACTTGGAGCAACAGAATCACAAAATCGTTTCCATCATGTTTTTGAACAGTTTATTAAAGTCTTCACTCAAAAAGCACACCCTTTAGTCATATTTTTAGATGATTTGCAATGGGCAGATCCTGCCTCATTAAATTTAATTAAAATATTAATAACTGATGTCAACAGCAAATATCTATTATTAATTGGGGCATTCCGGGATAATGAAGTAACTCCGGCGCATCCATTAATGAAAACAATAGAAGACATTCAAAATGCTGGCGCAGTCGTTAATAATATTGTGTTAAAATCTTTAGATTTAGACAATGTGATTCAGTTAATTACTGAAACTCTACAAGAAAGTGACTCTATTGAATATCCTGCTATAAAAAAACATCAAAAATTTCGGGAACTATCTGAATTAATTTTTAACAAAACTGGCGGTAATCCCTTCTTTATCACACAACTAATTCAGGTACTTTATCAAGAAAAACTCTTGCATTTCGACATAAATAGTGCTAAATGGCAATGGAACTTAGCAGAAATTCAAGCAATTGGCATTATTGATAAAAATGTAGTTGAATTGGTTGTTAGTCGGCTGGAGAAGCTACCAAAAGTCACCCAAGATGTTTTAAAATTAGCAGCTTGTGTGGGTGATAGTTTTAGTCTGGATGTTTTATCAATAATTCATGAAAAATCGGCTTCTTTGACAGCAAATCATTTGAATTCGGCTTTGCAGTCCGGATTAATCTTACCGTTAAGTGAGGCTTACCGCATTCCTTTAGTCTTTAATCAAGAAGAAGCAGTTAACTGGAATTTCGATACTTCACGGGTAGGTTATAAATTTCTACATGACAGAGTGCAACAAGCGGCTTATTCGTTGATTCCTGAATTTCAGAAAAAACTGACTCATTTAAAAATAGGTCAGTTGCTCTTGGAAAATACGCCAAAAGAGGAAATAGAAACCCATATATTTGATATTGTTAATCAGTTAAATATCGGTATTATTTCCCTGGTTGAGCAATCTGAAAGAACTGAATTATCCCGATTAAATCTAATAGCGGGATGTAAAGCTAAAGCTTCCACAGCTTATGAAGCTGCGCTGAAATACTTGGAAACCGGAATAAAACTTTTAAGTGAAGATGCTTGGGAAACCGAATATAAATTAACCCTCGGTTTATATAATGGAGCCGCAGAGGTAGCCTATCTCAGTGGTAACTTTGAGCAGATGCAGCAATGGGCTGAAGTGGTGCTGCAACAAGGCAAAACTTTATTAGATAAAGTCAAAGTCTATGAAGTCAAGATGATAGCTTCCACAGTCCAGAGCCAACAACTAGAAGCTATCGAGACTGCACTATCAATTCTGCAATTGTTAGGGATAAATTTTTCCCATCAGCCCACAGCTTCTGATATTCAGCAAGGCATGGATGAAATTGCAACTAATTTAGAAGGGAAAGCGATCGCAGATTTAATTAACTTACCATTAATGACTGACCTGAACAAGATAGCAGCCATGAAAATTTTAATGGGAGTTCTGCCGGCGGCTTTTCAAACTGCTCCAGCAATGATGCCCATTATTGCCTGTGAAATGGTCAATTTGTCTTTAAAATATGGGAATACAGCCGTATCTGCTTATGGTTACAGTCTTTATGGATTAATTCTGTGTGGAGTTCAAGGAGAAATTGATTCTGGCTATGATTTTGGCAAATTGGCTTTCAGTCTGGTATCACAATTTAATGCTACAGAACTCAAAGCTAAAATTATCACAGTTATTAGCGCCCATATTCTTCATTGGAAAGAACATATTAAAGAAACATTTTTAACATCTAAAAATGGCTACGTTTGCGGTTTAGAAACTGGAGATTTAGAATACGCTGGCTATTGTGGTTATATTTATCCTTATCATTCATTTTGGCTAGGTAAAGAACTTTGGGGTTTAGAAGAGGAACTGGTAGCTTATTGTGATTCACTCAAAAAAATTAAGCAACAAGTAGCTTTAACGTGGAATCAAATATATTTACAAACAGTGATCAATTTGAAAACTTATCCAGAAAATGTCTATTGTTTATTAGGTAATGTATACAATGAGGAAAGTCTGCTGCCAATTCATCAGAAATATAACGACCTTTATACAATTAATCATTTATTTATTAATAAGCTGATGCTCTCTTATATGTTTGGAGAGTATTGTGAAGCTAGAAAAAATGCAGACATGGCAGAAAAATCGTTAGGTGGAGTCACAGGGCTATTTGTTGTACCTGTGTTTTATTTCTATGATTCTTTAGTCCAATTAGCTATTTATCCTACTGCTGAAGAGTCTGAGCGAGAGTCTATTTTGCAAAAAGTAGCAGCTAATCAGCAAAAAATGAAACTCTGGGCTACTCACGCCCCGATGAATCACTTACACAAATTTTATCTTGTGGAGGCAGAAAGATATCGAGTTTTAGGTGAAACCCTGGCAGCAATGGAATACTATGAAAATGCTATTGCTCAAGCAAACGAAAATGGTTATCTCCAAGAAGAAGCCTTGGCTTATGAGTTAGCTGGAGTATTTTATCAAGCTCTAGACAAAGAATTAATTCATCAAACGTATATTACTAAAGCGTATTATACATATATTCGTTGGGGTGCGATCGCTAAAGTTAAAGACTTAGAATCAAAGTATGCTTTCCTAGTAGAACAAGCCAGCAATACCGCCACTCCTACTTTAACATCAGATATGACCCACATTGCTACTAAAACTAATACCAATACTGGTTTGAGCGATGTTCTAGATTTTGATACATTTATCAAGTTTTCTCAAGCGATTACTAATGAGATCGTTTTAGAAAATCTCTTGAGTAAGTTAATTAAAACTTTACTAGAAAATGCTGCTGCCAAGAAAGCTTTATTATTGCTAATTAAAGATAATCAACTTTATATAGAAGCTTCTGGAAATGCGGTTGATGAGCAAGTAATAGTTTTACAATCTATTCCTATTGAGAAATCCCACAGCTTACCTCTTTCTATCGTCAATTACGTTTTGAGGACGCAGAAAATCATTGTTTTAAATGACGCAACGATTGCTGAACCCTTTGATGTTGATAGCTATATTCAAAAATGGCAAACTAAATCAATTCTTTGTTTACCAATTATTTATAAATCCCAACTTACAGGTATTATTTATTTAGAAAACCAGTTGACAGCCGGAGCGTTTATTCCAGAAAGAGTAGAAGTCTTAAAAGTTTTAGTTTCTCAAATGGCTATCGCTATAGAAAATGCCTGCTTGTATGCTAGAGAACAAGATAAATCTCGACAATTAGAACAATCTTTGAAAGATTTACAAGCAGCACAAATACAACTTATGCAAAGTGAAAAAATGTCTTCCTTGGGCAATTTAATTGCCGGAATAGCGCACGAAATTAATAACCCAGTTGGTTTTATTTCAGGTAGTATCGAACAAGCCAAAGATGCTGTAAATGATTTAGTCAGCTATCTACAAATGTACCAAGAAAAATTTCCGAATCCTGGCATAGAAATTGCCAAAAAAGCGGTAGAAATAGATATAGACTATCTGCTAGTAGATTTACCCAAAATCCTTGATAGTATGAAAATCAGTACACAACGCATCCGCAACATTAGCACTTCGCTTCGTACTTTTTCCCGTGCTGATACTACATCTAAATTATCAGCTAATATCCATGAAGGCATTGATAGCACTTTATTGATTTTACAACATCGCCTCAAAGCTAATCATCATCGTCCGGCTATTCACATTATTAAAAATTATGGAAATATTCCCAAAATCAAATGCTATTTAGGACAATTAAATCAGGTATTTATGAATATATTGGCAAATGCTATTGATGCTTTAGATGAAGTAGTTACTGGTTATAGTTATGCAGAGAACCAAGCTAAACCTGCTCAATACATCAAAATTAAGACTAAATTATCTCCAAACCAGCAAAATGTAATTATTCAAATCGAAGATAATGGTAGAGGAATGACAGAAGAAGTTCAATCATGTATTTTTGAGCATTTATTTACTACTAAATCCGTGGGACAAGGGACAGGATTAGGATTATCTATCAGTCAAAAAATTATAGAAGAAAAGCACGGTGGTAGTTTGATTTGTGAGTCAGTTTTAGGAAAAGGCACGGAATTTATTATTTCTATGCCTATATAGTTTTATTCTCTATGCATACACTACATTTCCTCTGATACCAATTTCATATAAAGATGCATGGAAATAACCCCTCCCCGCAAGCGAGTAGAGAACCGGATTTTTGTGGTGTAGGGGGGTCAAAATAATATGCAGCCTCACAAATAATTGGTATGAGTGAGTTACTGGGGGAAATCTTTGCCTTCCCCAGAAGATTTATCAAATTTGAGACGTATATTTGATTTACTTGCAAGGTGCTGTAGCAATCCGATAAATGAGTGGGCGAGAAAAATTCAACTTTGATGATAATTTGGGTGTATTTAACGGTTACACATTAGCTCTATGGTTGTTATAAATAATTCAGTATATCAGTCTTGTACTCGTTATATTATTTTCTGGAAAAGTAAAATCCTGTATTGAAGTCAAGTAAGATTAACCCATTTTTATGAGCTAAAACTTTATTTGTTTTAGTTCAAGTCAAAGTGCAAGTTGCAAACACAGTAAAAATCAGCAATTTATTTTATGAAAACAAAAAAAGCAAACAGCCGCATATTTCCCCAGTTGATCTCAATTTTGTGGCATCGTGTCACCTTAATCGCCCTAGCAATTACTTTTGTGTTGCTGATTGGGGGTAGGTTTGAGCCAGCAAATGCAAGTCAACCTAACGCGCAATTGGAACTGCAAAAATTAACCACCTGTTACGCCCTGGGAACTGATGCTATTGGTAGCGGAAACGTTTTTGAAGGAAAGAATATTTATCGAGATTGTTTTACTCAGGGTGCAGTTATCACAGCGGTTTTTCCTGATGGCGCTACTGAAACCCTGATAGGAACAGATGCATGGGCAGATTTCGTTGCTTCAGTATTCCAAAATAATGGCTATCAGGCTACTCAACACCTGATTGGTACGATAAATATCTCCGTTCAAGGGAACCAAGGAAATATGTCTTCTTACCTCCATGCAACTCACAAACGTTCGGACACCAGCATTGATGTAGCTAATGGTACTTATGAGGATGAAGTTGTCAAAGTCAATGGGCGTTGGAAAATTCAACGTCGGACTCTCAAACTGATCACTTTCTTGAATCTCAGTTCTCCACCAAATACAACGACAAATCTACGTATACCCCATCAACGTTAATCAAGCTAAGTCCCTCTGTTTGATCAGCTACGGTGTACATACACACAAGTCGGAAAATCTCACAGACATGGGCTTGAATCTAGTAGGGTGCGTTGCGCTACGCGACAATACAACGCCAGTTGCTACAACGGAGGTAACCTCAGCAACGCACTGGCTACCCTACAAAAAAGGATTGGGAGTAATTTTGATCATTTGTGTGTACACGGTGGTTCCTTGGTCAAAAACTATATTTGGGTGTTATTCTTGATTGCAACGAATTTCCAACATAAACCCATCGGGATCGTAAAAGTATATACCTTTACCTGTAGGACGAGTCACTGGGCCATGAGCGATCGCTATTTGATTTTCTCTGAGGACTGTGACTGCTGACTCAAATAATCGCGGATCGATATCAAAGGCTAGATGATATGCTCTGGTAAATGTCCGTTCTGGATTGGGATCTGGTGGTGATAATTCCGGTTCCCAAAATAAATCTAAAATTGTGCCATCGGGGGTGACAAAATTGGCGACTTTCCCTATAGCCACAAGTTCTATCAAGGTGGCTGGTACTTCATCCCCTCTAAGTTCATGCAAACCTAGAATAGTACCGTAAAAGTGGCGTGAAGCTTGCATATCCTGGACGTTGAGAGCAATATGATGCACACTACGCAGATTTCCGGCTATCAGGGTGGTTTGGGGGGTAGTGGTCGATTGCATAGGATAAACTATTCCTGTTTTATTTATAATATGTAATTTTTAATGACAACACGTTTCATTTGAGTAGGTACGCAGGGCGGGTATCTTTGCCCTCCCCCACAAGATTTATCATCTTAAAATGTGTCCTTCATTTACTGGCAAAGCGTTGTAACTAACGCCAACCTGTTTCGGCTTGTTCGAGGACATAAGCTGCAACTTCTTGTATTTGCTGTGCAGTTAGGCGGTCTGCATAGGCTGACATATTATTTTTACCATTGGTGACTATAGATGTAACTGCTTCTATAGTGTTCATTCCATATTTTTCTAGGGCTGGTTTTTTCAAGTTTTTACCCCGGCGGATAATGTTACCACCGTTGATATGACAACCTGCACAATGAACGCTAAACACTTCTGCACCATGATTTATCTCTGCTGCGATGGCGGGCGAAGTATGATGATTTATTAATAGGAATATGGTCAATAATAACAATATTAGTAGTCTTTGCACTCAATTACTCCTGATCATCCTGTGGCTGTGTCCTGAAATTAACTAGGGTGACAGCCTATCTGAGAAATATTCCCAATGTGCTGTAAATCCAGTCAAGAGATAAACATCACATTATACTCCTGTTACCACAAGTTTCACAATCGCTGCAATTAATTTTTCTGTGTTCACAGGCTTGGATAAGTGCATTTGATACCCTGCTGCTAGTGCTTGTTGCTGATCATCATCTCTAGCATGGGCCGTTAAGGCGATCGCCGGAATTTTTCCACCTGCTTCTGGGGTCAAAGTTCTCACTTGACTGATGAGCATATAGCCATCCATTTCGGGCATACTAATATCACTGACTAAAACATCCGGCTGGCTTGGGGTTAAGACTTGCAAAGCTTCAAAAGCCGAAGATACGGCGATCGCCTCAGCCCCCTCTTGCTCTAATACGAAAACCACAAATTCTCGCGAATCAGCATCATCCTCAACAATTAAAACTTTTATCCCAGCCAGAACTAAAGAGTTAAGTCCTAAGTCTGTGGGGAGATTTGCTGGCTCTGCCATACTTAGGCTTTCATCTTGGTGAAGCGGTAAACTGACGCTAAAAGTTGCCCCTTGGTCCTCACCAGGACTCTCTGCCTTGACAATTCCGCCATGCATCTCCACAATATGCCGCACAATTGCCAATCCCAGCCCTAATCCACCAAATTTTCGCACAGAACTGCTATCTGCCTGTTGGAAATAATTAAAAGCATAGGGCAAAAACTCAGGATTAATTCCCTTTCCTGTATCACTAACTATAATTTCAGCAAAACCATCAGCCTGCCTGAGTTCTATTGCTATTTTTCCCTGATTGGGTGTAAATTTAATCGCATTAGCAAGCAGATTCCAAACCACTTGTTGCAAGCGAGTAGAATCACCCAAAATTATTCCTAGATTCGGTTCAAGGATTGTATTCACCTGAATCGATTTAGTTTCTAATGCTAACCGCATGGTGTCTAATGCAGACAATATTGTCGATGCTAAATTAACATTCGTAATCTCCAGCGTCAATTTGCCTTGTAAAATTCTGGAAGTATCCAACAAATCCTCAATGAGTTGAACCTGTAATTTGGCATTACGCTCAATTGTGGCTAGTGCTTGTGATCTCTGAGCTTGATCAAAACTCCGAGTTTGTAATAACTTAGACCACCCCAGAATGGCATTTAGTGGCGTGCGTAACTCATGAGAAAGTACCGCCAGAAATTCATCTTTAATTCGATTGGCTGTTTCAGCTTTAGCTCGTGCAATTTGTTCTAATTCCAACAGGTGCGCCCGTTCTTCTAATATTTGCTTTTGTTCGTCGATATCTGTACAAGTTCCAAACCACTTAACTACATTACCTTCCTGATCTTTAAGTGGTAAGCCTCGCCCTAAGTGCCAGCGATAGCAACCATCAGTAGCTCGTTGGAAGCGGTATTCGGTTTCATACAAAATCCCATTAGAAAAGGCATTTGACCACACTTGACCTGCTCTTTCTACATCATCTGGATGTAATACTGTTAACCAACCATAACCCACAGACTGTTCCACTGTTAGCCCCGTGTATTCACACCAATTACTGTTGAAATAATCACTGTTGCCGTCGGCATCAGCAGTCCATACGAGTTGGGGAATTGACTCAGCTAAATAACGGTAGCGCTCTTCACTTTGTCTGAGAACTAATAGAATTCGCTGGCGTTCAGCAATTTCCAGCTTTAATTGCTCGTTGGACTTGGTAATCTCATCAGTACGAACAGCCACCAACTCCTCTAGATGATTTTGGTATTTTCTGAGTTCTGCCTCTACCTGTAATCGCTCAACTATTTGTGTTTGCAGTTCTTGATTTGCTTGTTCTAATTGAGCCGGACTTTTGAGTGCCAGAGCTTGAGGAACTAAGGGTACAAGCTTTACAGCTGTAATTAAAGATAGGATTGCAGTTATTGCTTTAATTAACCCCGACAGCCAATAAGTGGGATGCCAAAGTGTCCAAATCTCCATGAAGTGAGTTGTACCGCAAGCCAAGATAAATCCACTAAATAGCAGAAAAATCCAATGAAAGGGTAAATCCTGCCGTTTGCGGACAAAGCAGAACAGTGTAGCTGGAATAGAGTAATAAGCTATTGCAGTGACTAAATCAGATCCTAAGTGTAACCAGACTAAATCTGTTTTCCATAAATAACAGTGTCCGTGCGGTATAAACGGCCCGGATGTAAATAAATTAGTCCATATTTCTGACATAGGTGTAACTTTTGATTGATGTAAAATTAATGTTATTAAAAATTTGCTCCTCTCAAATTATTACCCAACGGCAAAATTAATGGCTGGGGAGTGGGGGAAGAAGCAGGGGAGCAGGGAGCAGGGAGCAGGGGGGAGAAGACGGTAACTTCCCAATGACTAATGA
>NZ_CAWQOY010000005.1:0-18762 GCF_963896525.1 Nodularia sp. LEGE 04288 | reverse complement strand
GCGTTGTTGGAGGAAGGTTTTGGTTTGGGGGTCATCTTTGTAATTGCTGGCTAATGCTTCGATGGCTGCACCTCGCACATCATTATCATCATCATCAGTGGCGCGTTGTTGGAGGATGGTTTTGGTTTGGGGGTCATCTTTGTAATTGCTGGCTAATGCTTCGATGGCTGCACGTCGCACATCCCAATTATCATCAGTGGCGTGTTGTTGGAGGAAGCTTTTGATTTGGGGGTCATCTTTGTAATTGCTCGCTAATGCTTGGATGGCTGCACGTCGCACATTATTATCATCATCATCAGTGGCAGATTTTTGGAGGATGGATTTGGTTTGGGGGTCATTCTCCCAAGTCGTTGCAATTGCTGCAACTGCTTGAGTGCGGATTTCTTGAACTAGCTTAGTTGCATCACGATCTTGATAAGGTTGGTAATAATACCAAAGGTCATATTTGGTTAAGTCTTTTATCTGCTCAAGTAATTGATTAGCTGTAGTCGCAATTACGGAACGATTTCTCACTTCTGTAAGACATTTAGCCGCTAAAAAGAGGTTGATAAATTTTTCACTTTCACCATCTTGTTCCATTAAATAATCAATGATTTCACCAACAAATTCTGCCTCAATCATTCCAGCAATTAACAGCAATACTTCATGCCAAGTTTCATCTTGCCAGTGCTTGCCAAAAACTTCAGTTTTTAAATCCTCAATTTTAATACTACGTTTCTTCTCAAACTGCCAAACAAACTCCGATGCACAGAAATATTCTAAAAATGTCCGATGCACAAAGGCATAATAATCTGCGCCCACAAAACATAACATAAAATTGCGAGTCCGCAGTTGATTAATCATCACCCGCGCCGCATCTCTGGGTTTTTCAAATTCTATAGTTTTCAGATATGCAGTGAGAATTGTCTCTAAATCTTCTGCACTAATTGAGTTACCAGCTAAACCTTTTTCACTGGTTTGCATATAATGGGCAACTTGACGCAGCATTGCTTGCTTATCTTTATAATCAATACTTTTGGGATCTAACCGCTTATCTTCCACTAAAACGCGTTCTACGTCCCATTGATGCAGCAGTAGCCGTGATGCTTGATTGTAAAGTTCGGCTCTATCTCTTGGCAGTTCTTGGTTACGATTAAGAATTGCCATCATCGTCAACAGTAGGGGATTTCCTGCCAGTTCAGCGATAGATTTAGAAGTTTCAATTCCTCTTTGCAGTCGTTCCCGTTTTCTAGCTTTATCCGCTTCATCGCTAAAAGTTAACTCATGCCAGCGATGAATAAAATCTTGAATTTGTTCTGGTTCTAAATCTTGCAAGATAAAGTGGCGAAACTCAGCATCACGTAACTTTTGCGGTTTATAGCCAATGATGCGAGAAGTTACAATTACCTGCACATTTGGATATTGATTAGTAAAACGATGAATATCGGTAATTACATCCTCGCGCTTACCAGGATCAAATACTTCATCTAAACCATCAAACATCACCAAGGCGTTACCAGAATTTAGCTGTTCATTTAATTGATGTTGATTCAAGTGATGAATAGCACCGCTACATTTATGGAAAAATTCTAAAAAGTTATTGCACTCTTGATCTTCTCGCCGCCGCATATAAGTGCGTAACTCAATGAGTAACGGAATTGGACGTGATATAACATTATCTAGAGGTGTTTCTGCCCAATTCAATGCGAGAAATTGCAATAATGTAGACTTACCTGAACCTGGATCGCCTAAAATGACAATATATTTATAATTTTGCTTTTTCTGAATAACATCCAAGACTGAAAGTATCGGTTGTTCTAAATAAACCCGTTTATGTCTTTCTAATTCTTCTGCTTGCAGTTCTGCTTCTATTTCGCTATTTTTGTGCAGTCGTCTATAATGTTCTTTAGGCAGTTCGTGAATTTGTGGTAAAAATTTATCAGTTTCCCGGACATTTTGAGCGATAAACATCCGCCATAACTTGAGTTCGTTATAGGCGTAACCGCTAGTATCTAAACTATCTAACTTGAGATTTCCATAGCACTCACAAATTCCTTCTTGATAACGTTCTAAATCAAATGCTGGGATGATTCCCGCAGTTTCTGTGGTATTTTCGCGGATTTTATCCAGATTTTTAGAATCAAGAATCTCTCTGAGTTCAGGAATTTCTAAAATAATTGCTTTAACTTTCTGCACATATTTTTTACCAACCCGTTTCCAGTTAAAATCATCTGGTAATGAGGAATCAGGATTAACTTGATACCAAATTTGTAGTAATTTACTTGTGTCTATAGTCTGTTGGTCATTCTTAAAAGCATTTCCCAAAATTGCTTTAACTTCTAGATGTTTGAGAAATTTCTTTATCGGCTGTGCATACTTTTTGATTTCATTTTCGGAAAGTTCACCATCTTCTAAATCTTGCTGCATCAGTTGCAAAAATTCTGACAGCGCCATGACAACAGCTTTCTCAAGGGGTTCTCGCTTAAAGGGTGCGGTTACAGCATTGCTAAGGACATTTTTGAAAAAATCTTTAGCGTAATCTTTAACTAATTCTTCTACAAAGTCTTGGCTGATAATCGTCTTAACCAGAAATCCAAATCCTTTTAGAAGAACCCAGGTAGTGAACCATTCAACTATCATACTCGTGTCTGTTGAGATTTTGACTACGAGTATATACACTAGATTGAGCGATATTCCTGAATTTCAGGATAATTACAGAAATATCTGGTATTTTTTGAACTTAGCCTTACAGCGATTTTCAGGTAAATGAACCACACTTTAAAATCTCACGCAAAGGCGCAAAGACGCAAAGGAAGAAGGAAATAAATCAACAATAGTGTGGTCTAAATGCGTGAAAACTGCTGTAAGTCCGGCTTAATCAGCCCCACAGTACAAATAGAAGCTGCAAAACCTGGGCTTCACTATCGTTCAGCGTTGGTAGCATCAGGCTAAATCCATAATATGCGATCGCCTCTGCAAAGACATATAAACCTTGATCATATATAACGCATTATTACTGAGAATTTAGTATTAAAAGTAACTTAGTTTTACAGTTTATGTCAATTACCACATTTTTAAATGTGCGATGTTACAATTAGGATTAAATTTATGACAAAATCTCAACCGAGTCATTACCAATACGCTACAATTTATTTTTATTTATCAATCAGCTTACTTGCTCATAAATAAAAGTACTTCGCGCAGTCATAGCCTTAAATAAATGTAGGAGTGATGTTGTGTTTAACTCAGGACAAATCTTGCAAGAAAGATATCAACTTCAAAAACAGTTAGGACATACGATGACTGGTCGTCAAACCTGGTTAGCCGAAGATTTAGATAATGCAAGTCATGAGTTAGTTATTCTCAAACTTCTGGTTTTTAGTAATGAACTTAACTGGGATGACGTTAAATTATTTGAGCGAGAAGCCCAAGTCCTGCAAAATCTCAATCACCAGAGAATACCCCGCTACCGAGATTACTTTTTAGTTGACCAGCAGCCTGGGTCAGGTCTGAGTTGGTGGAGTTTGGTACAAGATTATATTCCTGGTTCCACTTTACAAGAATTGTTGGCAAAAGGCACTAAATTTAGTGAGTTAGAACTCAAACAAATTGCCAAACAAATTTTGCAAATTTTGATTTATCTACACCAATTAAATCCTGCGGTTCTCCATCGAGATATTAAACCCAGTAACTTGATTCAGGGTGAAGATAAACAGATATATCTTGTGGATTTTGGTGCAGTACAAGACCGCATGGCTGTCACGGGATTAACCTTCACTGTGGTGGGTACTGTGGGCTATACTCCAATGGAACAGTTTTGGGGACGAGCTGTACCAGCATCTGATCTCTATGGTTTGGGAGCCACATTAATTCATTTACTCACAGGTGTAGCTCCGGCTGAATTACCTCAGAATAATTTGCGAATTCAATTTGCAGACCACACCAGTGTAAGCGCCAATTTTGTGAGTTGGATTGAAAAACTCACTCACCCAGCTTTAGAACAAAGATTTGCCACTGCTGAGGAAGCTCTGGAGTTACTTTTTCAGAAACTGCCTTCTAGCTCTAGTCAGACGTTTTCTGCCAAAAAAAATCCAGTTATACACCTTGTCAGACCTTTTCTTGTGGTCACTAAAAAGTCCACTGAAGAATTAGAAATTTATAGATATAAAGAACCAGTACAATATAAAAAATTTCTAATCTTTATACCATTATTTTTGTTTATGATTGGGGGATTTGAATTACTGGGAATCACAGGATTCATTATGTTAACCTGGGTAATCCTGAGATGGAAAATACTAGATGATTCAACCAACAAAGAAATTGATGTATTAATTAAAAAACTTCTAAATAGAGATGTTAATTCAATTAAAAAAGATAATTATGGTGGTTATATTCGCTTTGATGCCAAAGACAAATGTTTTATATTTCAGAACTGCTGGTTTGGCAAATTTGAGTCAAGCTCTGACTTAATTACAAATATTCGCTCTATTTATGTATGTCAACAAAATGAAAATCGCTCTAATCAATTTTCTACAGGAGCTAACAACTGGCAAGTAGTTATCCGGACATATCGCGATCGCATTCGCTTAAATTGGCGCTTAAATGAAGAAGAATGCGCTTGGTTAGTTAATGAAATTCAGACTTGGCTCCATCACTCTTGAGGCGATACTGAGGAACCAGAAATAGCGATCGCAATTTTCCCCACAGTCCGTTCACTCTGACTATAACTATGAGCCATACCTAGTTCAGCTAGAGGAAATGTGCGGTCAATCACAGTTCGCATTTTACCTGACTCAATCAGTTTTTTGAGATAAACCAAGTCTTGCGTATTCGGACTCTCAATCACAAATTTAGCTTTTTGTCCGGTAAAGAAAGCTGTGAACACAGTCTGTAGCAAGACTTCCGGCGTGGGTAAAGTCGATATATAAATACCGTTGGGTTTGAGGACTCCTTTGCAGTCAGAGAGCGATCGCTTGCCCACAGCATCAAATATAATATCGTACTGCCCACTACCTTCAGTAAAATCCTGTTGGGTATAATCAATTACCCTATCTGCTCCCAAAGATTTCACAAAATCCAAATTTTTGGTACTACAAACACCCGTGACTTCTGTACCCAAAGCCTTGGCAATCTGCACAGCAAACATTCCTACCCCACCCGCAGCGCCATTAATTAACACAGTTTGACTCGATTTGATATTTCCCTGGTCACGCAGGGCTTGCAGAGCCGTCAGCGCCGCTAAAGGCACAGTAGCAGCTTCCTCAAAAGTTAAGTTCTTCGGCTTAAAAGCAATTAAATTTTCTTGTACGGCGGCAAATTCAGCATAAGCGCCGCCAGGAAAGCTAGTACTGCCATAAACAGCATCTCCTAGCTGAAAATGTGTCACCTGCGAACCAACCGCTACCACTTCACCAGCCAGATCAAAACCCAAAATCAGGGGAAACTGATTACCTGTGAGTAAACTCAGCATACCCTTGCGGATTTTCCAGTCAATCGGATTAACACTACTGGCATGAACCTTGACAAGTAACTGGTTAGGCTTAATTTGCGGTTGCGCCACATCTTCGTATTGCAACACTTCAGCAGACCCATACCGACGGATAACAACCGCTTTCATCGAATTTCTCCTGCTACCCTGTTTGACTAAAAAGCCTCTTGTGAACCATTAACCCAGTTTTTAGGACATTGGGAAAGTATCTTTGGGCAGAATTATTCAGACATTCAGCAAATTTAAGCTTTTCCTCCAAAGCTGTGTAGGAATATTCAGCCCTGATTAGGGGACGGATGAGGAAACCCATCTCACCAGAAAATTTGTCATGTTTTTTGATTTGTCAGTCTCTAGAACATTTATACATTCTGGAGTATTTCAGTTTCGCCAATGTCTTGTACGTCAACAACTTACTTCTTAGTAAGGCTACGGTGTACACACAAATCTTGCCTGTCTGCGTTTGAGCCTGTTTAGCCCCCTAAATCCCCTGCCCCCGTGACCCCCAAATTTGGGGGTAAAATGGGGGACTTTGAAAATTCTTGTTCCCCCAGAATTGGGGGTTAGGGGGCGATTCGATCTCTTGTGTGTACACCGTAGCCTTAGTAAGGAGAGGGTTGGGGTGAGGTTTCTTCAATTAGCCCCAGGCTTAATGAATAGGTATTTTTATCTCCAAAAAATAAAATAAATATAAAACGCATTTTTTCCCCAAAAGAAATGCTAGGTTAGATACATATTCAAATATGCTCGACATCTCAATTTTAACTTTGCGAAATCCTCAATATATCCCCCGTTAACAAGTAAATCCGGTCAGCAATTATGCACATTATGTCCTTGTAGCTATAAATTATCAATAAGTGTATGATGGATATTATATAAGGAGCCTTGTTTCACTCCTTTGATGCAATTTATTCCCGCTTAATACTCTGAAAAGTTAAAAAAAGATGAATTGCATTTTTACCTCAAAAAAAATGATATGTTAGATACAGAATTGAATCTTTCGCCGTTCTGGAGTAGTACGACATCAATCTGTTCCAGTTTTTCACCCCTTAATTCCCTAGTATGTCTTGCTTGAAATGGGATTTAAGGCTAATTTGAGTACAAATTTGTGTACCCTAAAGCTAAAACAAAATAGAATCAAAGCCTTGCGATAACTGGATTTTGACTGAGTACAAAGAAATCCTGAACCCCTATTGCTAAATACTCGTACCCCAACTGAAAAATACTAGAACCCCTACCCGAAAAATAAATTTTTAATGCTTGTAAAACCCACACAGTTAGGGTTTGAAATTTTGAGTACAAGCGTAATAAATCCAATAAATTCTATACTCCATAAACGCGCCGACCATTTGAGAACGACTGCTATAAATCTTATATCGCCAATCACTCAACGCCAAGCCAAAAGCAAAAGCGCCAAGTGAGTGGAGGGATGAGATAGCACCATGCCTTAAGTGAATCGAAGTCGCGGCTGTACTCACACACAAATACCCCAGATAGACCTCAAACTTGACACACACCAGCCGAACCAGAACCTCAGTCAACAGTAAACAAACTAATAACTGATAACTATTAACTGTTCACTGTTCACTGATTACAAGACGCGACTTCAGTTCTTAGGTAAAGACAGTAGCAACGGCATCTCCCACTGTGGCATTTAGCCCACCACTGACCCTTGCGAAATTCAATGATACTACCGTCTAACGGACTCCTCACCTCCTCCCATCAGGAACCAGCATCAACCCAAGCAAAATCAGGTGGTTGCGGATGCGATAGCAGCACCACCGTAGAAATGGATCAAAAGCTCCAAGAACGCATCGCCCAACATCCCTGTTATAGTGAAGATGCCCATCACCACTACGCCAGGATGCACGTTGCAGTTGCACCAGCTTGTAACATTCAATGCAACTATTGCAATCGCAAATACGACTGTGCTAACGAAAGCCGTCCTGGAGTAGTTAGCGAATTGCTAACACCAGAAGAAGCTGCACACAAGGCTTTGGTGATTGCAGGCAAAATTCCCCAAATGACAGTGGTCGGAATTGCGGGCCCTGGTGATCCATTGGCGAATCCTGAAAAGACTTTCCGCACATTTGAGTTGATTGCAGACAAAGCACCAGATATTAAGCTTTGCCTTTCAACGAACGGTTTAATGTTAACTGAATACATTGACCGCATTAAACAACTAAATATCGATCACGTTACTATCACCCTAAATACCATTGACCCAGAAATCGGCGCTCAGATTTATTCTTGGGTTCACTACAAACGGAAACGTTATAGAGGTGTTGAAGGGGCTAAGATTCTGCTAGAAAAGCAGATGGAAGGCTTGCAAGCTTTGAGAGAAGCTGATATTCTGTGCAAAGTTAACTCCGTGATGATTCCAGGAATTAATGACCAGCACTTGATCGAAGTCAATAAAATGATTCGTGAAAACGGTGCTTTCCTGCACAACATCATGCCTTTGATTTCTGCACCGGAACACGGCACACATTTCGGCTTAACAGGTCAACGTGGCCCTACACCCAAAGAAGTCAAGTCAGTTCAAGACAATTGCGCCGGCAACATGAAAATGATGCGCCATTGTCGCCAATGCCGAGCCGATGCGGTAGGATTATTAGGAGAAGACCGCAGTCAGGAATTTACTAAAGATAAATTCTTGGAAATGACTCCAGAATATGACCTAGAACAACGCACCCTGGTTCACGAAGGAATTGAGAAGTTTAAAGAAGAACTGAAAATAGCCAAAGACAAGGCTAGTGCTGGCAAGAAATTTGCCAATAATCCGAAAATATTAGTTGCAGTAGCCACTAAAGGCGGCGGATTAGTTAACCAACACTTCGGTCATGCGAAGGAATTCCAAATTTACGAAGTTGATGGTAATCAAGTTACTTTTGTCAGTCATCGCAAGATTGACCAGTATTGTCAAGGTGGATTTAGTGAAGAAGCCACTTTTGAACATATCATGGCAGCGATCGCGGATTGCAAAGCAGTTTTAGTCTCTAAGATTGGTAACTGTCCTCAAGAGAAGTTGCAAGCAGCGGGAATACAGACTATTGAAGCTTACGACGTGATTGAAAAAGTTGCTTTGGAATTTTACGAGCAATATGTTCAGGAGTTAGGAAATTAGGGAGTAGGGAGTAGGGAGTAGGGAGTAGGGAATATTTACCACTAACCACTCATTACTCCCCACTCATCCCTTACCACTCCCCACTCCCCTATCTTCAAAAGGAGAATAATCATGGCTTATCAAGTCACTAGCCAATGTATTTCCTGTGATCTTTGTCTGTCTGTATGTCCCACTAATGCAGTGAAGGTAATTGACGGTAATCATTGGATTGACCCCGAACTCTGCACAAACTGCGTTGGTAGTGTTTATTCCGTTCCTCAGTGTCAAGCTGGTTGTCCCACCTGCACCGGTTGTGTGAAACAACCCAATGATTATTGGGAAGGCTGGTTTGCTAATTACAATCGCTCTTTAGCAAAATTAACTAAGAAACAAGATTACTGGGAACGTTGGTTTAACTATTATTCCACAAAATTCTCTGAACAATTATCTCGCCATCAGAGCGAAGTCATAGGTGTATCAGGATGAGCATCATTTATCTAGACAATAATGCTACAACGAAGGTAGACCCGGAAGTTTTAGAGGCGATGTTGCCTTATCTGCGGGACTACTACGGTAATCCTTCTAGTATGCACACCTTTGGTGGACAAGTTGGCAAAGCCGTTAAAACAGCACGCCAACAACTAGCAAACCTCCTTGGTGCTGAAGAGTCAGAAATTATCTACACGAGTTGCGGTACAGAGGGAGATAACGCTGCTATTCGCGCCGCACTGTTAGCACACCCAGAAAGACGACATATCATTACGACACAGGTTGAACACCCAGCCGTTTTGAATGTCTGCAAACAACTGGAAACCCAAGGTTACACTGTTACCTATCTTTCGGTAAATCATCAGGGACAGCTAGATTTAGCTGAATTAGAAGCTTCTCTGACTGGTAACACCGCTTTGGTAACAATTATGTATGCCAACAACGAAACCGGTACGGTTTTCCCCATTGAGCAAATTGGGTTAAGAGTTAAAGAATACGGCGCAATCTTTCATGTCGATGCAGTGCAAGCAGTGGGGAAAATTCCCCTGAACATGAAGACCAGCACGATAGATATGTTAACTCTGTCCGGTCACAAAATCCATGCTCCCAAAGGAATTGGAGCTTTGTATATCCGGCGCGGTGTGCGGTTTCGTCCCTTGTTACTGGGTGGACACCAAGAACGTGGTCGTCGGGCGGGAACGGAGAATGTTCCAGGGATTATTGCTCTAGGTAAGGCGGCAGAATTGGAACTCTTGCATTTAGAAGAGGCTACCACAAGAGAAAGGAAATTGCGCGATCGCCTGGAACAAACTTTACTCGCTAAAATTTCTGACTGTGAAGTGAATGGCGACCCAACGCAGAGATTGCCGAACACGACAAATATCGGCTTTAAATACATCGAAGGTGAAGCAATTCTGCTTTCCTTAAATAAATACGGTATCTGTGCCTCATCTGGTTCTGCTTGTACTTCTGGTTCCTTAGAACCTTCTCACGTTCTGCGGGCGATGGGTTTACCCTACACCACCTTACACGGTTCCATTCGTTTCAGCCTGTGTCGCTACACTACAGAAGCCGAAATCGATCAAGTTATCGAAGTAATGCCCAGTATTATCGAACGTTTACGCGCCATGTCCCCC
Organism: Nodularia sp. LEGE 04288; assembly: GCF_963896525.1. Taxonomy (NCBI): domain Bacteria; kingdom Bacillati; phylum Cyanobacteriota; class Cyanophyceae; order Nostocales; family Nodulariaceae; genus Nodularia; species Nodularia sp. LEGE 04288. The sequence goes on along the minus strand of NZ_CAWQOY010000005.1, from coordinate 8,567 downwards.
TTCAAAAATGATGATGCGGGTTGGCTACAAGAACAAGAACAAGCATTAATTCATCGCTAGGTATTGGGTAATGGGTACTGGGTATTGGGAAAATTATCCTCATCCCTCATCCCGCCCTAGTGCCTAATCTAAAATCCAAAATCCAAAATCCAAAATCTAAAATTGACCATGTGGGACTATACAGATAAAGTATTAGACTTGTTTTACAATCCCAAAAACCAGGGAGCTATTGAAGAAACCGACGAACCTGGTGTGAAACTGGCAATGGGAGAAATTGGTAGTATTGCCTGTGGTGATGCCCTAAGATTACACTTGAAAGTTGAAGTAGAATCTGATACGATTTTAGATGCACGCTTTCAAACCTTTGGCTGCACAAGTGCGATCGCCTCTTCCAGTGCTTTAACCGAAATGGTCAAAGGTTTAACTCTAGACGAAGCTTTGAAAGTTTCTAATAAAGAGATTGCAGATTACCTCGGCGGATTGCCAGAAGCCAAAATGCACTGCTCTGTCATGGGACAAGAAGCTCTAGAAGCCGCCATTTATAACTATCGTGGCATAGCCTTACCTACCCATGACGACGATGACGAAGGCGCACTAATTTGTAGTTGCTTTGGGATTAGCGAAGCCAAAATTCGCCGTGTAATTGCCGAAAATCATCTCACTGATGCTGAACAGGTAACAAATTATGTAAAAGCTGGTGGCGGATGCGGTTCCTGTTTAGCGAATATTGATGATATTATAAGAGATGTAAAGGAAAAAGCCGCCGTACCTGCTCTCAACAACCACAGCGTCGGAGTTGCTCAATCTAATCAGCAATTACAAAGACCTCTAACCAATGTGCAGAGAATTGCACTCATCCAAAAAGTTCTTGATGAAGAAGTCAGACCCGTGCTAATCGCTGACGGGGGAGACGTAGAACTTTACGATGTAGAAGGAGATAAAGTCAAAGTCATACTCCAAGGAGCTTGTGGTTCTTGTTCTAGCAGTACAGCCACCCTCAAGATTGCGATCGAAGCCAGGTTACAAGATCGTGTCAGCAAAAACCTCGTAGTCGAAGCAGTCACACCATAACTTTAAGATTTACACACCGCACAAATAGAGCCTGTTGTTGATTAAACACAGAACAGTAAGTAGGATTTGAACCAGATAATTTTCGCCCCATCAATGCTTCATTCCTACTGAAAACACACAGCAATCGCACATAGGTGAAAGTATTCAACACCTAATAGTCAATTGCATTATCCAACTCGCTTCAAAGGAATCAGGATATGAGTTTGTACGAAAACATTGGTGGACAACCAACTATTGAAAAAGTAGTTGATGCCTTTCACAAGAGCGTTATGGCAGACGGTAGCCTCAAAGGCTACTTCGCTAAAACCGATATGGCGAAACAACGCGCTCATCAAATTGCTTTCTTCTCTCAGATATTTGACGGACCAAACCAATATGCTGGTCGTCCAATGGAAAAAACCCACACAGGTATGAAGCTCAACGACCAACACTTTGATGCAGTTTCCAAGCATCTGGGTGCAGCAATGGCCTCAGCCGGAGTATCCGCAGAAAACAGCAGCGCTGCAATGGCTAAAGTCTCCGGTTTAAAGGCTTCTATTTTGAACAAATAGGACTTCGGCATTGATTGACGAATAATTACGTCAAGTCCTGCTTCTTATCTCCACATATTTGTACAGTGTGTAATTCCTTTGTCATTTACTTGACAAGTGGCAAAGGAAAAAAATTAAACAAAAAATTAACCTGAATCATTATGACACCAATACCCCTCGAATTTGCTGTGGAGCGTTCGCCTCCGGCGTGTGCCTAAGCACAATCGCCCCCGGCGACGTTCTACATCCGCTCACTGCTGTAGCTCAACAGGCGTGAACGTCAACCAACAGACCCACTAACCAACCAATTGCAGGAGATAAACAATCATGACTGAAGAAAAAATTAGACAAATAGCTTTCTACGGTAAAGGTGGTATTGGTAAATCTACCACTTCCCAAAACACCTTAGCAGCTATGGCAGAAATGGGTCAACGCATCCTCATCGTTGGTTGTGACCCTAAAGCTGACTCCACCCGTTTGATGCTACACAGTAAAGCTCAAACCACCGTTCTTCACTTGGCTGCTGAACGTGGTGCCGTAGAAGATATCGAAATCGAAGAAGTAATGCTGACCGGTTTCCGTAACGTTCGTTGCGTAGAATCTGGTGGTCCAGAACCCGGTGTAGGTTGCGCTGGTCGTGGTATTATCACCGCCATCAACTTCTTAGAAGAAAACGGTGCTTACCAAGACCTAGATTTCGTATCTTACGACGTATTAGGTGACGTTGTATGTGGTGGTTTTGCTATGCCTATCCGTGAAGATTAAGCTGTGATTTCTAGGGTTTTTGATATTCAATTGATTGGAATTTTTTATTTTTTCTTGCCCTATTTTTTCCCTGGAAAAATCGGCACAAATAGGCAGTTTGTTTGATTAATATTCTTTTATTTACCCTATTTTGTCCCTGGTGTCAATATCCATACATGAATTTTGATAAATGTGTTACTAGTTGGTTGTTTAGTTAAGAAAATAATGATTTAACACATTACTGTGCAAGAAAATTCGCTAGATTATAAAAATTACAATAGAATAAAGTAGCTAGGTTTATTAACCTAAAATTTACTTAGGGACGTTTATCATATATGTTCGCAAGAATCACCGACTCTCAAGGAAATCTAGTCACGCTAGTATACTGGAAGGTATTGACCCAAAATGATGGTCAAGTATTAGACAGTTTTATTGATAACAATGGTAATCTTTACTTGGGAAGACCTCATAATGAGGTAATTGATGTTATTGAGCTTATAGACAAGCTTAGAAAAGGAGTTGAAAACTTTTATCAAATACAGGGATTTGAAATAGCTCTTGGCCGCACCAGTTAATTTCGACGAAATCTTTCCCTGAATAAAAAAAACTGAATAACTACGGGATTAAATCATATTGAAACGTTTGATCCCGTTACTTATTAATTTTTGTAAAAATACAGTCCAAAATTAATAAGTAACTATTTCTAAAATCAATGGATATTCTAGTTTCGTATAAAAATTTGGTACACTATATGCGTCTATTTACAATACATCCAAGCACTAGTTCCCATAACTACAGTCCCATAGATGGTATATGTTTAACCCTTCTTGATAAAGTTCCCTGTCTAACTATTGGTTCTTATGGTTGGTGCGGTTCAGCACAGCAAGTTAAAGATCCGAGCGTTCATATACTCCCCATTAGTATTAAAGAGTCAACAAAGAAAAAAATAGAAGCTGAAATTAACATTGAGGACTGTGGACAAATGATATATCCCTTAAGTCAATGTCTGATTAAGTATGCTTCTCTTCATGAAAGTTCTCAAGGTTACTACTTTCTCAAGGAAGAGGATGATTCGACCGATCAGGATTTACTCGTTTCTTTAGAGTTACCATTGTACGCTGCACAACCATACTATGAATTTGAGGGTAATGTAGATATCATACTATGTGCCTATGCAACATACTATAATGAGTGCTTTGAGATTGAGAAAGAAAATGCTTTATGTTCTGCAATTATCAAAATGAGAGATGGAGCAAAGCTGTTATTTAGATATACCAATCGTGAAGGACAAGGAAAAGATATTAAAAAACTGATGGGGCAACAGTTTAGATTTATTTGCTCTGGTGGGGAGTTACTTAGTTTATCTGATTACAAGTTCCAAGATTTTAAACTCAGTTAGTTGCATCTTATCTCTATAGAGTTTCCCACCTAAATGAGGTACAGCAAGAATTATTTGATCACAGATGAACAAAGATAAATTCGTACCTTGGCAGACTAGGAAATTCTATATTTTTTTCTAGAAGGAGAGCGATCGCACTAATTTATTTGTAGTGGCGTGGCAAGCTTAAAATGTTGCATTATGTTTCTCTTGTGGAACAGGCAAGATGCCTGTTCAGGGCGGGCTAGAAGCCCACCCTACAATATTTATGCTTATGCACTATTTTAGGCTTGTCAGTCCACTACTATTTAATTAATTATCTGTATTAACTCTTGATTTTCCATCTGTAACCGCAATCTTTCATTTTCTATTCTCAATCTCTCATTTTCCTGCTCAAGTTGAATTACCATATCTTGCAAATCTTCCACCTTAGACTTTTTCTTAATAGCTTCTTCAATAGCAACCTTGCGATTTTCTAAACTAAACCATCTTTGATAAATCGAAGTGTGCATATTTACCGAATGACCCAAATTATCAGCAGCAGCTTTAATCGGAATCCCCATTAAATGCGCCCTAATTGCCCAAGCATGGCGTAAATCATAAGGTTGAAAAGGAATACCGACAAATCTAAACCATCTGTCTGTACCATGTCGAGCCGAATTAATTTGCTTACTGGTAATTTTGCCCTCAATTTTTGCTTTTAATAATTCAATAGCTTCCGTATCAGTTTTTAAATTAAATGTCTCTACCCAGCGCGGATATAATGGTAAAGCTTCCCTCTCACCTGTTTTACATTCTTCATTCACCCGCCATGTATTAATGGTATTTTCTGAAGACAACCACCAATTTAAATCAGGATTAACAAAAATCTCTCTTGGTCTTATACCATAAGTAGCTAACATTCCATATACCCAACGCCACAGTTTCCAGTTATTTCTGTCTTCTCTGGTGAGTAATTTACTGGGACGGTTGAGTGAGTAAGCCTCAAATTTGAGATATTCCCGCTCTATGTCTGCATCAGTGGGGATATCACGCTTGCGTTGAGCAGCAGGTTTGATTTTTAAATTACTTAGCTCTGGAACTTCCAAACCAGAACATTTACATAATACTCTAATAACTTTGATTAATTCATTTTTGACACTATCTGAAGATGGACAACATTGCACAGATGCAATAAAGTTGGCATTTATCGCTGGTTTATCCTTTGGTAAGTGTTTTTGAGCAATATAAAAATAACTATTAAATGTGTTCTCACTTTTAAGATTACGTTTTCTAGTTTGGAAATAATTTCTCTCAAAATCTGCAATCAAATCACCAATTATTTTGGCGTTAACTTTGTTACGAGTTTTACCTAAATATTTCTCAGTCCATTGAAATTGTTTTCTCGCTAACAATTTTCCTAACTCATAAGCTTCTTCTTCCGCAGTATTTAAACCATCAAAATTAAACGGGATACCCAAAGAAAGATCATATTGCTTTGTTCCTATACCGTTTTTATCAATATCTCCTGGTTTAATGGGTAGGGTGCTTCTCAGTTGCAATGAATTACCAGATTTCCTGACCGAAACATTTACCCTAGCAGCTTTAATTCTAGCATTTACCGCCTTTAATTCTGTTTCCAGTTTTGCCGTCAGGTGATTTTCCTGATTTGTCACTGCTTGCATTCTGCCTATATATCCCCCATCGCTGCTGGCTGTTTGTTGAAAATCGGCAAATGCTTCCTGTGTGCTGTTCATACCCTAGATTTACCCTAATAAAAAAACTGTTCAGCCCTGACAATGCTTACGGCAAACATTGTTAAAAATAAGCAATTATAGGCTATTAGGATAATATCATCACTCTTTACCGTGAAGGTAAGGCACAAGAAATCTACATCGTGACATCAGGTGAAATGATGGCGATGTACGCTGCTAACAACATTGCTCGTGGTGTTCTTAAGTATGCTCACACCGGTGGCGTGCGTTTGGGTGGTTTGATCTGTAACAGCCGTAACACTGACCGAGAAATCGAATTGATCGAAACCTTGGCAAAACGGTTGAACACCCAAATGATTCACTTCGTACCCCGTGACAACATCGTTCAACACGCTGAATTGCGTCGGATGACAGTTAACGAATACGCACCCGAAAGCAACCAAGCTAACGAATACCGCACATTGGCTACCAAGATCATCAACAACAAAAACCTAGCTATTCCTACACCTATCGAAATGGAAGAACTAGAAGAATTGTTGATTGAATTCGGTATTCTCGAAAGCGATGAAAATGCTGCAATGTTGGTTGGTAAGCCAGCTGCTGCTAAGTAGTCATCCGTAGCACAAGGAAAAAGGCAGAATTTCATATTTTACCTTTGACCTTCACTCTTGCATCTCCCCCTACTAATCCTAGAGGGGACTCTAAGTCCCCTATTCCCAGAACCTTACGAATCGGAGAGGATAAAATGACACCTCCAGAAAACAAGAAGATTGTTGAAGAAAGAAAAGAACTCATTAAAGAAGTTCTCGAAGCTTACCCAGATAAAGCTAAGAAAAAACGTGAAAAGCACTTAAATGTGTTTGAAGAAGGTAAGAGTGACTGTGGCGTTAAATCTAACGTTAAATCTCTTCCTGGTGTAATGACCGCTCGTGGTTGTGCTTATGCAGGTTCCAAGGGTGTGGTTTGGGGTCCTATTAAGGACATGATCCACATCAGTCACGGACCTGTTGGTTGCGGTTACTGGTCTTGGTCTGGTCGTCGTAACTACTACATTGGTACTACAGGTATTGATACCTTTGGTACTATGCACTTCACCTCTGACTTCCAAGAAAGAGACATCGTTTTTGGTGGTGACAAAAAACTACTGAAATTGATCCAAGAATTGGAAGTTCTCTTCCCTCTTAACCGTGGTGTATCGATTCAATCTGAATGTCCCATCGGTCTAATTGGGGATGACATCGAAGCTGTAGCTCGGAAAGCTGCAAAAGAAATTGACAAGCCTGTTGTTCCAGTTCGTTGCGAAGGTTTCCGGGGTGTTTCCCAATCTTTGGGTCACCACATCGCTAACGACATGATTCGTGACTGGGTATTCCCCAGATCCGATAAGGCTAAGGCTGACGGTTCACTGAAGTTTGATTCTACTCCTTATGATGTAGCAATCATTGGTGACTACAACATCGGTGGTGATGCTTGGGCGAGCCGCATTCTTCTAGAAGAAATCGGTTTGCGTGTAGTTGCTCAGTGGTCTGGTGATGGTACTATCAACGAAATGTTGATGACCCCCAACGTGAAGATGAACCTCATCCACTGTTACCGCTCGATGAACTACATCAGCCGTCACATGGAAGAAAAATATGGTATTCCCTGGTTGGAATACAATTTCTTCGGTCCTACTAAGATTGCTGAATCCCTACGGGAAATTGCTTCTAAGTTTGACGAAAAAATCCAAGCAAACGCTGAGAAGGTTATTGCTAAGTATCAGCCGACAATGGATGCGATCGTTAATAAGTATCGCCCCCGTTTAGATGGTAAGACTGTCGCCTTGATGGTTGGTGGTCTGCGTCCTCGTCACGTTGTCCCAGCTTTCCTAGACTTGGGCATGAAGATGATTGGTACAGGTTATGAGTTCGCTCACAACGACGACTACAAACGTACCACTCACTACATCGAAAATGGTACTATCGTTTACGATGACGTGACCGCCTACGAATTTGAGGAGTTTATTAAGGCACTTAAGCCTGACCTTGTAGCTTCTGGTGTGAAAGAGAAGTACGTCTTCCAAAAGATGGGTCTGCCTTTCCGTCAAATGCACTCTTGGGATTACTCCGAACCTAGCCATAGCGCTTCAAAGTCAATGACAGCAAGGTTTTTCGACGGTGATCTGAAAAATAATCTATTTTTAGTCTAAATGCGAGTTTTAGGATGATCTAGAAACAATATATTTTTGATGCTTTAGATAGTATAACTCTTATGGGGGATGGTTTTGAGGCTTTGGTTAAATCTTGCTGAAATTCAAACTGTAAAATGAGAGACTATTTTGAGTGATATTTTTTAGATTAAAATGTGCGATCGCACGTCTTGAGATAAAGTTTAGGTCTTTTTCATTTGGGATAGAAACAATAGCTTTTTATCCATCTGTTCTGAGTTACTGTTATAGCCTGATTATAGCTGTTCAATTTTTGTCCTTAACTCCATTAGATCAGAATGCTGGCTAATATCAAGCTGAGTAATTGCCCAAGGGAAAAAACCCTTATTTAAAGAAATATAACGAGGCTCCTCCTTCTGCATCATTTTCTGAATATCTTTGCCATTAAACCAAATCAAATACTGTTTGTTTTGCCAGAATTCTGCTTGATTAAACTGGTTCTGATATTTAGCAAGACTGGTTTCAAAACTTTCTGGTGTCACTGTTTCAACAGCTTGTCTAAATTGCATAATCATCCTCATAGCCTGAGTTTGACAGTCTTCCAGAGTCTGCGAAGCAGGAAGTATACCACTACCGCCTGTCCATGTAGTTTTAAGTTGGACTCGTGCTGCACTCATTTGTAATAAATCAGCTAATGCCCATCTTACAGCTTGGTAGTCTTGTAGTTTTTTGGCGCTAGTTTCAAGCCATGCTGTAATAGTTTCAATTCCTGGTGAATCTCCATGTCCCCATTTAGAACTAGGATTTTCTTGTTTCTCTGTGTATTTTGCAACCCAGTATGAATGAATTAAATTAACATCAAGTAAATAGTTTTCAACCTGAAGGGGGGACAAAATCCGCTACAAGACAGACTCTATAAGCTTCATAGCTCTTAGACCTTGTTGATAATACTTACGTTTATTGCGATTTAATTTCATTAATTTCGTGACTAAATCTATACAAAC
>NZ_CAWQOY010000004.1:0-18792 GCF_963896525.1 Nodularia sp. LEGE 04288 | reverse complement strand
CTCTTCAATCCCCCGCTCCCCTGCCTCTTCCCCCCACCTTAACCAGTCGCCAGAAACTCACCGATCATTTTTACTTCTGGCTGTAAGCAAATCGACCAATGTTCTTTGACTTGCTGCTGGATATGACGAATGAGAGAGAAAATATCGCTGGCCTTAGCCCCGCCACGATTGACGATAAAATTAGCGTGTAACAATGCTACTTGCGCTCCGCCAATTTGGTAGCCTTTTAAACCTGTTTGTTCAATTAACCACCCAGCAGCATAAGGCGTAGGATTGCGGAACACGCTGCCACAGCTAGGGAAATTATAGGGCTGTGTAGTTAGTCGATGTTGTTTGTGTTGCTTGGTGACTGCCAAAACTAATCCTGGATCAGTACCTGGTTGGAGTTGAAAGGTGGCTTGGGTAACAATGCGTTGACAACGCCTCTCGGTAGGAGATTCGCTACTTTGTAGAGATGAAGCCCGATAGCTGTAACCTATCTGGGCGGGGGTCAAAGTTTCTAATGTCCCATCTGGCGAAAGTACCTCGGCGCTGACTAACATATCTGCGATACAGCTATTATGCGCTCCAGCATTCATGACTACAGCACCGCCAACAGTTCCAGGGATACCAACAGCCCATTCTAATCCTTGCCAACCTAATTTTGCTGCTTCCCATGCCAAGGTGGGAATTGATTCTCCGGCCGCCACGGTTAATTGACCTGTTTGGGGGTCAAAGTAGCTATGGCGCAGATGACGAGTAGAAATTACTAAGCCTGGTAAACCGCGATCGCTTACCAATAGGTTAGAACCTGCACCGAGAATTGTTACAGGTAATTCATGTTCTTTTGCATACTCAATACTGGCTTGGAGTGCTTCTAAATTACGAGGAGCAACGTACCATTCCGCCGCTCCCCCAACTCTATAAGAAGTAAATGCAGATAAGGAAGCTTGTGACTTAATAGCACAATTACTGTCTTTTAAGTAAATTATTTTACTATCACTTGAATCTTCTGTTTCCTGCTTCTGTGTAGTTGAAGCAAAAATTGTGCAGACATTTCCAGCTGCCTGGGAGATTTTCATCTTTACGTAAATTTGTGAAATTTTTACATTTAACTGCCGTAAAAATACAGCAATAGTATCAATCGAGAGAATCGTTCCTAGAGGGAAACACTTCGGCGAGCTTCAGTGTCCACTCCGCTTCTTTTCCGCATCTAGGATGTGGCTGTAGCAGGTTCGCAAAGTGTGCTTATGACTTCAGGAATCACCTGATTTAAATTCCCAGCTCCCAGAAATAGGGCTAAATCTCCAGGACGCAGCGTTTGCAGCAAGAACTCACTCATTAAGGGCAGATTTGGTTGATAAAGCACTTGTGGATGGAATTTGGCCATTTCTGCTGCCAGTTGTTCACCGCTAATTTGCCCTAAATTTGGTTCACCGGCACTGTAAATATCTGTCAGTACAACTAAATCAGCATGAGTAAATGACTCGGCAAATTCTGCCAAAAAGGTCAATGTGCGACTATAGCGATGGGGTTGGAAAATGGCCACCACTCTTTGTCCTGGTCTGGCTTGGAGGCTGGCGGCGGCAAGAGTAGCGCGAATTTCACTTGGGTGGTGGGCATAGTCATCGATGAAAGTAATACCGCCAACTTCTCCGCGAAACTCAAAGCGTCGTCTGGCTCCTTCAAAGGTGGCAATACCCTTGGCAATTGTGCCAAATTCTAAACCCAAGGCTCGACCAACAGCTACCGCCGACAGAGCATTACTCAAATTATGCCGACTGAGCAACCGTAATTTCAATACTCCCAAGGCTTTGCCTTTTTCCCAAACTAGGGCTGTGCTACCATCAGCGCGATAGTCAATATTAGTAACGCTATAATCCGCATCTGTCTCTGGGTTGAGGCTGTAGGTAATTGTCGGCTTGAAGCGTTCGCGCACCGTGTCACAATCAATACAACCTATGAGAGTTTTACAACCAGCTGCAAATTTTTGGAAGATATTAACTACTTCTTCTAATGTGTCGTAGTGGTCAGGATGATCAAGTTCAATATTAGTAATAATGCCAATTTCCGGGGCGTGTTTTACCAAAGAACCATCAGATTCATCGGCTTCAGCTACCAGATACTTGCTTTGCCCTAATCGAGCATTTCCTTCCCAAGCATCAACTTCACCACCGACAATAATTGTGGGGTCTAAACCAGCTTCTAACAGCATATAGCCAATCATGCTACTGGTTGTAGTTTTACCGTGGGTTCCGGCAACTGCGATGCTATAGTAATCTGAAATCAAGGCAGCGAGTACATCAGAACGATGAAAAATTGGACATCCTAATTCCAGTGCTGCTTTGTATTCCAAATTATTGGCATTAATTGCTGTTGAACAAACAACTTGAGGTAGTGTTGACTTGCTAGCAGTAGCTAATATTTCTGGCGAGTTTAATAATACTCTATTAGGTGATTCACTAGAGTGAAAGAATTCAAGATTACTTGCCTCTTGTCTACCAAAAATATGTGTTCCGATAGATTCCAACTTGCGCGTAATATGACTCGGACGAAGATCAGAACCTGATACTGGCATTTGCCGCTTTGCCAGAACGTATGCTAGGGCAGACATACCTATGCCACCAATGCCAATAAAATGAAATGGTCTGCCATTAAAATCTACATAATTACTCATTGATTAGTCCTCTTACACCACACCATAATCACAAATGACACGCGTATCATAACAGGAATTTGATTTTTACCGTAACTGCCCTTGCATATTGTTTATACCTGATGTTTGAATTATTTTCCTCTATTGTTTTGCTGATTGAGAATGATTTTACCTTTGTTGGAGGTTTTTGCTATTTCTGAACTGTTATAAAGATTATTCTGAAAGTTTATGCTGCATCGGGACAGAAAATATTGTAGTTTCAAATACATCTTTCTAAATTCCTTACTAGTATTGGCTACAGTAATACATTGGTAGTGAAACTGCTTTAAATTTGTATCAAGTTCCGGAATAAATCGAGCATAATAGTATATTTGTATTAAAAACTTGGGGAATTGAATAAAGTTTAGGCATGACGGAATGCAGCAAATAGGAATCTTTGGTGGCACATTTGATCCAATTCATTGGGGACACTTGCTCGTAGCCCAAACAGCTTTGGATCAAGTACCCCTGGAAAAGATAATTTGGGTGCCATCACTAAACCCTCCTTATAAAAAAGCAGTTTTGTGGGAACATCGCTGGGAAATGCTGAAATTAGCGATCACAGATAATCAAGCATTTACTGTCTCCCTAGTAGAAGCAAAACGCTCTGGGACTTCCTATGCCATCAATACCTTGATGGACTTATCTAGTTGTTATGCAAATACTCACTGGTACTGGATTTTGGGTTTGGATGCATTTAAAACCTTACCCCGTTGGTACCGTGGAAACGAACTAGCACAAATGTGTGATTGGTTAATTGCCCCCCGACTGCTAGGTGGTGAGACTATAGCTCAAAGCGAGCTAATCTGCAAGCAAGTAGAGCAAGAACTCCGAGAGCGATCGCTCTCTATTCGCTGGCAATTATTGAATATACCTTTAGTAGGGATTTCGTCAAGTCTAGTTCGTCAACTTTGCCGCGAAGGCCAGTCAATTCGCTATTTAGTCCCAGAATCGGTCAGATCCTACATCACGACTCACAGCCTTTACTCAGGTAAATCTGAATAAAATATGTGTTTTTTTTATTGATCAAACACTTTATGGTTATTAATACCCCCCCTCTTTACGATATGATTGGGTTCAAAGATATCAACTTATAGGCATAAATACAGAGGGTAAGACACTGTGATTAGAGTCGCAATAAACGGTTTTGGGCGTATTGGACGTAACTTTGCACGCTGCTGGGTAGGCAGAGAAAATAGCAACATTGAGCTGATAGCTATTAACGACACATCAGACCCTAGAACCAATGCTCACCTCCTAAAGTATGACTCAATGCTTGGGAAGTTAAGGAATGCTGACATTACCGCCGATGATAACTCAATCATCGTTAACGGTAAGACCATCAAATGCGTATCGGATCGCAACCCGGAAAACTTGCCGTGGAAAGACTGGGGAATTGACCTGATTATCGAAGCAACAGGCGTATTTACCAGTCGGGATGGCGCACAGAAGCATATAAATGCGGGAGCCAAAAAAGTTCTGATCACTGCTCCTGGTAAAAACGAGGATGGGACTTTTGTGATGGGCGTGAATCATCACGACTATGACCATAACAAGCACCACGTCATTAGTAACGCCAGCTGTACTACTAATTGCTTGGCTCCCATAGCCAAAGTGTTGAACGATAAATTTGGGATCATCAAAGGCACGATGACCACCACCCACAGCTACACTGGTGACCAGCGCTTGCTAGACGCTTCTCACCGGGATTTGCGACGGGCTAGGGCAGCAGCTATTAACATTGTTCCCACCTCCACTGGTGCGGCTAAAGCAGTAGCGCTGGTAATCCCAGACCTGAAAGGTAAGCTGAATGGTGTGGCTTTACGAGTACCTACCCCAAATGTCTCAATGGTAGATTTCGTAGTTCAGGTTGAGAAGCGTACTATTACTGAAGAAGTTAATCAAGCGCTCAAAGATGCCTCGGAAGGTTCACTCAAAGGCATTTTGGACTACAGCGAACTACAACTGGTATCTTCCGATTATCAAGGTACTGATGCTTCTTCTATTATCGATTCCAGCTTGACCATCGTCATGGGTAATGACTTGGTGAAAGTTATGGCGTGGTATGACAATGAGTGGGGTTACAGCCAACGAGTTCTAGATTTGGCAGAACTAGTAGCCACAAAGTGGGCTTAGTTATTAGTCATTAGTCATTAGTGACTTGGGCTATGAAGTGAAATGTTGAAATCCCCGGCTGAGAGTTAAAACTTGGTTGGGGAGTTTTTTATGTTGGTCGTGCAGTATGACTTGGGAACCGGTTGTAATAGTTCCAACTATAGCGGCGCTTTTACCGAGTTTTGTCACTAAAGTATGGGCGAGAACTGCTGGTAAGCACAGGACTAATTCAAAGTCTTCACCGCCGTAAAGGGCATATTCTAAAGCTTGTTCTGGTGTTAGCCAGTGGCTAAAAGTTGCTGGTAAGGGGATTTTTCTGGCTTCTAGGATAGCGCCAACACTACTAGCACGGCAAATTTGCAAAATCGCATCTGCCAAGCCGTCGCTGCTGTCCATGCCGGTGATGGGGGGATGGGTAAATGGGGGGTAGGATGCGAGAATTTCCCAAAGTATGGGTAAAACATCTAATCTTGGTTGCGGACGCTGGTGGGCTGTGATCAGCGTCCTTTGTTCTGTATCGCTGAGGTTTTGCTTTAATTCGGGATGCAAGAGCAATTGTAAGCCTGCGTGGGATGCTCCGTGAACACCTGTGACGACGATCGCATCACCCACTTGAGCGGCAGAACGACGGATAATCCTCTGGGGCTGAACTTGACCAAAGGCGGTGATGGAAAGAGTTGTTACAGGCGATCGCACAATGTCACCGCCCACAATTACGCTATTGTATTTCTGGAGGCATTCTGTCATGCCCTGGTATAAGCGCTCAACCCAACTCACCATTACTTCGCCAGGTAGTCCCAAACCGACAGTAATTCCTAGAGGATCAGCACCCATTGCTGCCAAATCGGATAAATTAGCAGCCACAGCCCGCCAACCAGCATCTTCTGGGGATGTGGTGACATTACTAAAATGCACGCCATCAACGAGGACATCTGTTGTCACTACTAAAGATTGATCTGGTGCAGTTAAAAGTACTGCTGCATCATCGCCAATCATTCCTGGGGGACAGAAACGCTGCAATTTTTCTAAAACACCTTGTTCGCCAATATCTTTAACTTTAGTCATTGGTCATTAGTCATTGGTCATTGGTCATTAGCCAAAGAAAAGAGGAGTGTAATCAACAACTCCTCGAACTCTCATATTTATACTCAGAGATCTTCTAAGCTTGGGGCTGAACTAAATTTTCGATTCCTTGAACCACAGTCGCTGATTCAATTTTGTCACCTTCCTTGAGCTGATCCAAAATTTCTTTGCCTTCGGTGAGATAGCCAAAAACGGCATAGCGACCGTCTAACAGGTTTCGTCCCGCCGGAGTAAGTTCTGGCTCAAACAAAAAGAAGAAAAATTGCGAAGAACCTCCATTTGCTTCAGTTTCCGGGCGAGCCATCGCCAATGCGCCAAAGGAAGAAAAAGGCAGAACTGGCATATCAAGATAACGCCCAGCTTCTTCGAGAGTAATACCATAGGTGGGTTCCTCGTCGCCTTCAACCAAGACTTCTAAAGGAACGGCACGGTATTTGCCAGTTTTTGGATCAATGAAACCTACTTCTTTTCCTGGAGGATCTCCGGTTTGAAGGACGTAAGATTCTTCAGAACGGGTAAATTCTAAGCCGTCATAAAAACCTCGCTGCACTAAATCGACAAAGTTGCCAGCTGTGACAGGGGCGCTATAACCATCTAGCACCATAGTCAGGTCGCCTTTGTTGGTTTTCATTACCACTGTGGCCCGCCCTTTGAGTTGAGGGAGGTTATGATACTCAGCAGGCACTTCAAAGGGAAATTCAGTCACCATTGACTCTTCTAACTGGGTGACTATATCCAGCAGTTTGTTTCTACCTGCAAAAATTTGTTCTTTGTCTTTAACTTTTACCGCTTCTTGCAGTGAATCAACACCGGATTTCAACTCAGCAATCCAAGCTTCGGCTTGGGGTTGGCGTTCTTCGGGAACGCTTGCTAGGATTTGGTTAGGTTGATCGAGAATGCGTGTGGCTGTTTTCAGGTCGCTAGAGATAGCACCCCACCGCCGATTTGCCCGCAGTTGGGTGGAGATATCTTCTAAACTGCCTTGCAGTCGCCGGACTGGTTTATTCTCTATGGGGAGTGCATACCTTAATAAAGCCTTGCCCTCAGTAATTGCATTTCCAGATGGCAGGGCGGCGTTACTAGGAGGAGTCCAGCCAGCTGCACTTATGCCTAAAAATATTGTTACTAACAATATTGCCATTAGGCTGTGCTTCAGCCAGGATTTTAATATGTTAAACATGATGGAATAACTCAAATGCAACATGAAATTGTTGACTAGGCTTAACCCATCAATCATCTTCCCACAGTACGAGTGCTGAGTAATCGCTTAATTAGTGATTAGGGACTAGGAAGTAGGGATTAAGTGGGAATAATTTTTGTCTAGTTATGAGTTTTCAGCATCTGTTCCCCAGTTCCTGAACTTATATCTTGATGATTAATGACTAATTACGACCCTGGAAGGGTACAATAAATGCCGATTGTCTTCCCAAATTTGAAAGCTTCATGATATCTAGTAACGACTTTCGACCCGGTGTGTCCATTGTATTAGACGGGAATGTATGGCGAGTGGTCGAATTCCTCCACGTTAAGCCAGGCAAAGGCTCTGCCTTTGTGCGGACAAAACTCAAAAGCGTCCAAAGTGGCAGCGTTGTCGAAAAAACCTTCCGAGCTGGGGAAACAGTACCTCAAGCGAATCTGGAAAAAAGCACGATGCAGCATACCTATAAAGAGGGCGAAGAGCTAGTCTTTATGGATATGGAAACCTACGAAGAAAGCAGATTAACCGTGGCGCAAATTGGCGATCGCGTAAAATACCTCAAAGAAGGTATGGAAGTTAATGTGATTCGTTGGGGTGAGCAAGTGCTAGAAGTGGAACTACCCAACTCTGTAGTTTTGGAAATTGTCCAAACAGATCCAGGTATCAAAGGTGATACGGCTACAGGTGGAACTAAACCAGCTACTCTGGAAACAGGAGCAACTGTCATGGTTCCATTGTTTGTTGCTCAAGGCGAACGTATCAAAATTGATACTCGTGAAGATAAATATCTCGGCAGGGAATAAGTTTGTTCTGTTTCCAGAAGCAATAATGATTTCATCCCTAATCCAGGGATTTAATCCCTGCCAAACTTAAAATTTTGATTTACGGTTAGGTCGAGGTAATAAAAACTGTGCCATTGGAATTTAATGAAATCCGCCAACTGCTGGCAACTATCGCCCAAACAGACATTGCTGAAGTAACGCTCAAAAGCGATGACTTTGAACTAACGGTACGTAAATCGAGTTCACGAGAAACCCCAGCAGCGCCAAATCAGATCATGGAGGTGGGAACAAGTCGCGTCTTGGAGACGGCTGTCACTACTTCTAGTGTGCAGTTGTCAGCAAATCCCCCATCAACCATTGATAAGAGATTAGTAGAAGTGCCTTCGCCGATGGTAGGAACGTATTATAGCGCTCCGGCACCAGGTGAAGCCGCTTTTGTGAAAGTGGGCGATCGCGTCCGTGTTGGTCAAACAGTTTGTATCATTGAAGCCATGAAGCTGATGAATGAAATTGAGGCTGAGGTATCTGGACAAGTCATGGAAATTCTCCTGCAAAATGGCGAACCTGTGGAATATGGCCAGGCTTTGATGCGAATTAACCCTGATTAAGTATTAATCTATTTATCAAGTGAGTGATTTATATCAAGATGAGTCATTGGTAAAATTCTCGGTGATTGCGGGTCAATCCTGATCAAACAAGCGTTGCTAGTACCTCCCTCAGTGGTGCAACAAGTAGTCGAATACTTCACCCTGTTAAGTGAGCCGATGCACCGACCGTTGCTACACTTGCTACAGGATATTCGCGGAGCGTCTCGTAGAGAACAAAAATGCCTGCAAGAATTGGTAGAGGCAAAACAGACTTCGCAGGCAAATGTTTCCAAATACCTGAAGGTAATGTGGCAAGCTGGAATCCTTAGCCGCCGCACTCAAGGGACTTGCGCTTACTACCGGGGAAGATGAAAGGATTTTTGAATTGTTTAATCGGGTGTGCGATTCGCCTGGCCACAAGGCTAGAAAAACAAGCTCGCACCTTTGAGGTGCTGAATGGCAAAAGCTGAGTCATGTGTCAGTGAACAGTAACCAGTCTGTTCACTGAATTACTGACTAAAGCTGATAGTTTTGCTCAAAGCTTTCACGAGTCAATGGCTGTTGCAACTCCACACCTTCGCCACCTAAAATATCCAACTGTTCCCCGTCTACCTCAATGTATACTTTAGCGTTTGGATCTAATGTTGTAGCAGTATAAACAACTTGTCCGATGCGACCGATCATCGAGGCACTACCGCCGCCCTGAGTAAAATCGTTAGATAAATTAACGTGAACTTCATCATTTTCCCTCTTCAGCCCCAGCAACTTGGTTCCTTGGGGAATGGTTGTAGAATCTGTGCCTTCTGTTGGTCCGGCTAATAAAGCTTGGAAAGCATTTTCTAAAACTTGATTGGGTTGTGTAGCAGCTATTTGAACTGGCTGGGGAACCAAATCGAAACTGGTGGGATTTGATTTTAGCCAATAGACACTAGGTGTTTGTTCTTGTCCTGGCTGAGTAATTGCTGGCTGATTGGGCTGGGTGATGGTATGAGATGGGTTGGATGTAGGAGACTGGTTGGAAGCAAGCCAAGCTACACCACCACCCACCGCTACAACTGCTGCTGAGACTGCTGCAATTACACCTGAAGAAATTCGCTTAGATCCTTGTTGGTCGTTCATGTTTAAAACCTTCTTGACTGAGGATTGAGATAGTGTGGTTCAGAGGAGCAGCCTGGTTTAAGACGATTTCGATGTGTGGGGAGTTTTTTAAAATCTAAAGATGTCTTGATTTATGAAAGTTATGCTTACTTGATATTTTGCCTGTTTCAAGAGCAATTTGAGATTTAAGATGAGGAATCCTCTTGTTTAGGCTATTTCAGCAATTTGTCATCCTGCACCTATAGTAACTTTATTTCATCTTTAATTTTAGGTTGACAGTTATAGTCCGTCACCCGAACCTCAATGTTAATATAATCGTTTCTTGAAATACGGATACTAACAGGGACTACAAGAACATATTTAAGATCCTGCATCCTCACTATTGGTGAAATTAAATCTCCACAGGTATGAAGTATCGAAACTTCTGTGTACTTTTGCTTAATTCGGGAATCTGCTCCTTTAGGATATTAATCAAATTTCTAATGGCTATTTCCTGAAATTGGCAGAGAAATATTTACAGAAATTTATACCTACATCTTCCCCACTTCATGGCATTTGTGCCACAGTTAATGAGAAAATTGTGGTAAAAGCACCTGATTGGGCTTACGTGCCGAGAATCACTGTACCCAGAGAGCAAGTAAAACGCAGTTATACCCCTCATAAACAGGGAGAAATTCCCTCTGTGGTCATGGAATTTCTCTCAGATACTGATGGTAATGAATATTCCAATAAACTTACCTATCCTCCGGGAAAATGGTTTTTTTACGAACAAGTTTTACAAGTTCCTAATTACCTGATTTTTGAACCTGACAACGGTATTTTAGAAGTGCATGGTTTACATGAGTCTGGTAAATATCAATTACGTTCCTCAGATGAGAATCAGCGCTACTGGCTGGAGGAAATGGAATTATTTATTGGTGTGTGGTCAGGAAAACGAGAAAATCGTCAAGGTTACTGGTTGAGGTGGTGGGATAAAGCGGGAAATTTATTGTTGTGGGGGTTTGAGTTGGTGGAAAAAGAAAGACGCGAGAAGGAAGCTGCTTTGCAACGTTTACAAGAGTTAGAAAAACGATTGCGGGATGCAGGTATTGAAGATTAAAATCGGATTTTTCCAACTTTCGCCAATTCTCTCAACCTAAGTAATTATCAGATCGTATTTTAACTGACAGCAAAATCTGTATACTTTCTTCTCATTGGTGAGTGAAAGGCTAAAACAATATCTTGTTTGGGTACACCTAAATCTAATAAATCTTGAGCAATTCTCTTCTCAGTTCCATTATGTTGTATCCAAATTTTCCGATCTTTAATATCAATATGTAGCATAATTCCGTGAATGCGTTTTTCTCCATCCCAACCTACAGTCATTAGCTGATAATGGTTATTTTCTCTATCAATAACTAACTGTAGTTCTACATCTCCATAAGAGGGTTTATATTGACTGTATTCTTTGAGTATATTTTCAATGTAATTACGATATTTTTCTAATTTATCCATTGAGATATTGCCTCCTGCTCAATATTATAGACAATAATTTTTAACTGATAATCTGCAATAGCAATTTGTGTAAATTCTAGCTTAAAAAAACTTTCGTAAATATCAAGGGGGACGGCTAAATATAAAATTCTTTCTGGTTCCTGTCGCCGTAAAATTAAACGATAATTCAGCAATTGCCCAAGGGCTTGGTGAAATTCAGAAATTGTAGAATCACCAAGAAAACTTTTTATCTCAACTGCTATTTTTTGATTATCCTTTTGGGCTGCAAGCATTTTTTCTGCACCCAAGTCTACATATAAATCTACTCCTCCAAATGAAATGAATAAGAGGTCATTTGTTATCGTCCAACCTTCTTTAACTAAGGCATTTTTGACAGCATCGTGAAATTTGTCTTTAGCCATTTTGGTATCAATGGCAGGCAAGACTTGTACTGAGCTTGTCGAAGTATGCCTGCCCTACAAGAGATATATTTTATCCTTCTATCGCTGTTTTAATCCACTGTTGGAGTGTGTTGACAACTTCCTCAATAGCGATTTCTTGAGTTTCACGGGTGGCGCGTTTTACTATTTCTACTTTGCCGTTGTTAATCGCTCGACCTGTAACTATTCTGTAAGGTATACCAATTAAATCGGCATCTTTGAATTTTACCCCCGCGCGTTCGTCTCGGTCATCGAGTAATGTTTCTACGCCTGCTTTGTTTAGTTCAGTGTAAAGTTTTTGGGCGATTTCGAGTTGTTGAGCATCTTTGATGTTGGGAATTGTGACGATCGCATGATAAGGTGCGATCGCTACTGGCCAAATAATCCCATCTTTATCATAAGATTGCTCTACAGCCGATTGTGCCAACCTGGATACACCCACCCCATAGCAACCCATGAATAGAGGATTTTCTTCACCTTGTTCATTTGTATAGGTTGCGCCCATCGCTTGAGAATATTTCGTACCCAGTTGGAAAATATGACCGACTTCAATTCCTCTGGCTGTTTGTAGAGTTTGTTCAGTGTTGTGAACCGCGCGATCGCCTGGTCTAGCTTTACGTATATCTACTATTGTATTTGGTAGTGGGAAATGCTCTCCCCAATTAGCACCAACTACGTGATAGCCAGTTTCATCTGCACCTGTAACAAAGTTTTTTAAATCAACGGCTGTTTTATCTACCAACCGCAGAAACTGGGAAGAAAACTGTTTATTAGCAGAAATATACTCATCTGCAATATCAGGCGCAATATAACCTAAAGGTAAAGATTTAGCTGCCCATGTTTGCTGCATTTCGGCATTGGGTACATCCAAAGAAATAATAGCTTTAGCACCATAATTAGCAGCTAGTTTGGTCAATTCATTCTGCAACTTGACTTCATTGACTTCCTGATCACCCCGGATATTCACCAATACCAAAACCGTTATCCCATTATCATAAACTGTTTGGTAAAGGACATTTTTAACAATTTGCGTAGGAGAACATTTGAGCAAAGTACAAACTTTTTCTATGGTTTCCGTTCCTGGTGTTTCTCGTTTTTCATAGCTTGTAAACGGTGAAACTTCCGCATCAATGGCTAAAGAAACGGCTTTTTCGACGTTAGCAGCATATTTGCCATCTTCAGTGTAGAGAACGTCATCTTCTCCCGCATCCGCCAACACCATAAATTCTGTCGAACCAGAACCGCCAATTGCCCCAGAATCAGCTTCCACAGCCCGGAATGCTAAACCAGAACGGCGGAGCATATTGCTATAGGCTTGATACATATCTTGGTAGGTTTCCTTGAGGCTGACTTCATCCACATGGAAAGAGTAGCCGTCTTTCATAATAAATTCTCTTCCCCGCATCAACCCAAAACGGGGGCGAATTTCATCGCGGAATTTCGTTTGAATTTGATATAAATGTAACGGTAGTTGGCGATAAGAGCGAATCATATCACGAGCAACAGTCGTGATCACTTCCTCATGAGTCGGACCTAATCCTAATTGTTGCTCCCGACGGTCGATGAGGGAAAACATAATTCCCTCGGCTTTGGTGTAGGTGTCCCAGCGTCCCGACTCCTTCCACAACTCAGCCGGTTGTAATTGGGGTAAGAGACATTCTTGTGCGCCTGTGGCGTTCATTTCTTCGCGGACAATTTGGGAAACTTTTTGTAATACCCGCCACATCAAAGGCAGATAAGCATAAATACCGCTACCGATGCGACGAATGTAACCCGCCCGGAGTAAGAGTTTATGGCTGGGAATCTCAGCATCAGCCGGATCATCCCTGAGTGTGACGAATAACATTTGTGACAGTCGCATCGTGATTTTTCCTTTCCAGAATTATTAAAATCGGTTAAGTCTCAAATTTTCCATCAATCAGGAGCGATTACCTTGCCAGATATAATTTATCAAGCACAAGCACCCCTAGAATTTATTCCTCCAGCCTTCAATCCCTTGGTTCTGAAAGGCTTTCATCTGTTGCTACCGAGTTGGATTAACTGGCAAACAGCTATTACCCAAATTGAAGCAGATAATGTAGAGGTGTTGGTGGATCTTTATCGCCAGTTTCAAGAGGGTAAAGTCCGCTTTTTGTTGGCATTTCGCCATCCTAAAACAGAAGATCCCTTTTGCTTGACTTACTTGTTTTCTCAACTCGTGCCAAAAGTAGCACGAAAGCAGAACACAGCGCTACAGTTGCCGATTCATGCTCATTTTATCTATGATCGCGGCATTCCTCTATGGGCAGGTTCTTACGTGGGTTGGATGGCTTCGCGTTTGGGTGGGACTTCGATTCAACGGGGTAAGGCTGACTGGACGGGGTTACGTTCGGCGCGTGATTTGTTTGCTAATGGTCAATTCCCGATGGCCGCTGCGCCAGAAGGTGCTACGAATGGTTTGTCGGAATTTATCAGCCCCTTGGAACCGGGTATCGCCCAATTAGGCTTTTGGTGTGCGGAAGATTTGCAAAAGCAGGAACGCTCGGAACAAGTTTTAATTGTACCAGTTGGGATTAAATATGATTATGTGGCTGCGCCTTGGAGTGCGATCGCGGATCTGTTAACCCAATTAGAAGCGGCCAGTGGTTTGGTAGTGCATTCGGGACAGCAAAATGAGGTGAGTTGTCTGGAGTCACTTTATCCCAGGTTGTTGACCTTAGCAGAACACTTACTTTCGTTGATGGAACAGTTTTACACGCGGTTTTATCATCAAAAGTTGCCGGATGCTAAAACTTTAGCCGCAGAAACTAGCGAACGCAATGCCGCTTTAGTTATGCGGTTGCAAGCTTTATTAGATACAGCTTTACGCATATCTGAGGAATATTTTAACTTACTATCCAAAGGACAATTAAGCGATCGCTGTCGGCGGGTAGAACAGGCTGGTTGGAATTATATATTTAGAGAAGAGTTTAAGGATATCAAAGCATTATCACCTGTAGAGAAAGCATTAGGCGATCGCGTCGCCGAAGAAGCCCATTCCCGAATGTGGCACATGAGATTAGTAGAAAGTTTTGTCGCAGTTTCCGGTAGTTATATCCGCGAAAAGCCCACAGCCGAAAGGTTTGCTGAGACAACTTTAATTTTGTGGAAAATGGTTGCTCGAATTAAAGGTGATAAACTTGGTCAGATGCCACAGTTAGGTAAACAACGGGTAAAAATTACCATTGGTGAGCCGATATCAGTATCAGAGCGTTACCCGGCGTATAAAGAAAATCGTTTAGCTGCAAAAAAAGCTGTTGCTGACTTAACCAATGATTTGCAGCAAGAGTTGGAAAATTTAATATAACTGGATTTCATCGGCGGTTAACCAGCGATTTTTTCGAGATAAAAAGCATTCACAACTTATGCCAAGTTGACATAAGTAAGACGGCGTAAATCATTAAAGGTTTGTAGTGAGTTAGCGCTGTCTTCTCCCAAGGGGAGAGGCTAGTACAGCAAGGCGTAAATAAGCAGACTATTATGTGGAATTAAGCCAGTAAATTAAAAGATTTTTTTGGTAGCTTAGTCGTGTTTTTCTTAATTTTTTAATAAAAGAAAATCAGTCTGCCAAAATTGTCTGCTGTTTGCCTATTCTTCAAAAAACGTATATTATTGTTTATATTTGAATATCTATGTACACATCACCAGTAGAGTCATATTATCAGAGCAATTGCTATCATCATCAAATAGTTAGGAAATTAATCAAGCAACTGAATTTACAGGGAAATGAGAGAATTTTAGATATTGGGTGTGGTGATGGCAGAATTACGGCTGAAATTGCTACCTGTGTGCCAAATGGTTCAGTTTTGGGAATTGATCCTTCTCAACAAATGATTGCCTTTGCGAAGACAAAATTCCCTGAAAATATTTATCATAATCTGAGTTTTAAATCTGGTGATGCTCAAGATTTAAATTTTACCAATGAGTTTGATGTAGTCGTGTCATTTGGAACATTGCATATTCTTGTAGATCATATTCCTATTTTATTAGGAATTTATAATAGTCTTAAAAAAAATGGCAAAGTGATTTTACAGTTGACAAGTAAAGGTCGTGACAATGCAGAATCAAGTGTAATTTTTAATTTGCTTAAAAATCAAAAGTGGAAGTATTTAGAAAAAACAGTTGTTTATGGTTTTTATAATGAAGATCAATATCGCCAATGGTTGGAGAAAAGCGGATTCGTAACAGAAAAAGTGGAAATACACAACAGCTATGGGATTTATCAAAACTTAGAAACTTTTGATCAAACACTTCGTGGTAATTGGTTTTCGTTAAGCAGCAGGATACCTGCTAATTTATATCAAGACTTTATCAGTGAATTTATAGAAAAATATCTAGCAATTAATCCTCCAAATCAAGATGGTACGATTAATTTTCATGAGGATTGGTTATTAGTTGAAGCAAGAAAGATAAAATAAAAAATTCTAACGGAAAAATTAGACTTGGGGAAACCCTTCCTATCTGGTAGTGGGAAGTTGCTAGGAAGGGAGATTTTAACCCAATATTAATCAGCTACTTCATTGACTGGGAATCGATCAATTAATTGCATCGCCCGATAAGCATTACGCTGGAAATCTTTCGACAAGTGAGGAACGTGGGGTATCTGAGATAATAAATCCAAAGTCCGGCGTAAAATTCTCACCACATCGCCTTCATCCAAAGTGGTATTTTCACAGAGTTCTGTCCACGGTGTTCCCAGCGCCCACTTTTCCACTATGGCAATTAATTCCAATTCCAACCAGATCGGCAGAGCGACATTATACCGCCGTTGCAGTTGAAATACTTTGCGGCGAATTCCCCGCAGTTTTGCCAAGGCTTCTACTACTTCATTACTAAGTTCAAAGTTGACTTTACTATCTGGACGAGGGGTTTCGATGACTAAAGCGGCGGCGGCGGCGGCTAAATGATGTGGATCTAAATGGTCCAATTCACCACTGGCGAAGACTAAACCTAGCCATAACTCATTTTCTCCCCGAATGGCGGCGGCAATTCGCCCTAATTGGGTGGGGACTAAGTTATCTAAAGCGTCAAAGTGTTGCAAGATGGAAATTAAATTGACAAATTCTTCCCAATGGCGTTGTGAGTGTTCCTCAACTTGTGATTGTAATTGTTCGAGTTCGGCTTCTAATTCCACATAACGCGCCCGGCGTTTGAAAATCTTGCTGACATTGCCTGATTGATGGATGGGATTAGCTTCTAATTGCTCTTGGACGGCGGTAACGCGACTGAGTTGTGCGGCAACTTCTGGGGGCATATACATTGAGCCTTCTCCCCCTTCCGGAATGCGTTGCGCGATCGCAAATGTTTCTTCACTCCCACGCAGTGATTGACCCGGCTTTAACAGCAATTCAGGAGGTGGTACGATATGCGCTGGCACATCCAATCGTGGCAACTCAGCATACAAATTGACAACATCCGCAGTTGTCACCACATACCAGCGATTATCTTGCCCCAAGCATATTAAATAAGGAGCTTCCCCATTAGCGGGTATTTTTCCCATTAATACTGCTGTTATGGGTATAGATACGGCGATGTTTTTACCTTTGAGACTTAACAGAGTTCCCGACACTGCAAAGCTCAACATCATCACAAATTCTTCTTGCCGGTTTTCCTGCGCTTGTTCTTGCAGAGTTGATAATAACTGGCGTTCTACTTTCAGGCGTTGCCGTAATTTCTCATAAACTGCTAGTTCATGTTCATTAACTGTGGCGATTTGTTCTTGAAGTTGGGCTAATTGGGTTTGCAGTTCGGACATCTCATCATACTCTGGTCTTAAATGCAGAGTTGCCATGTACTGCCCAAAGCTACGTTCTATGAGTTCTCTGGCTTGCTCCAGAGTGTGGATTTGCAGCAAGTTCAGTACCATCCCATAGCTTGGTGTAAACTGACTAACCAGAGGATCTGCTTTAGATGTAGCTAAATACGCCGCTTCTTTCGATCCTTCAAAGGGAGTTTGGACTGTGACCACATGACCTTGTAAATCCATTCCTCGCCGACCAGCACGCCCAGCCATTTGCAGGAATTCCGAAGCGTTTAATAGGCGATGTCCAGAATCAGTCCGTTTGGAAAGGGTGGAAATCACTGTTGTCCGGGCAGGCATATTAATTCCCGCCGCTAGTGTCTCAGTAGCAAAGACGACTTTAATTAACCCTTGCTGAAATAGTTCTTCTACTAGTCCTTTCCACGCAGGTAAAATTCCGGCATGGTGAGCAGCAATACCTCTGTATAGGGGCGCAATTTGCCCAGAACGCCCGGCTTCCGGGTTACGGGCTAAGAAATCATCAATTTGCTGACGTAATATTTGCGACTCATCATTATTTACCAACCATAAATCACCAACTTCTGCAACTGCCTTATCACATCCCCGGCGACTGAAAATAAAGTAAATCGCTGGGAGCATATCCCGTTGCTGTAGCTGGCTGAGGGTATAGATGATTCCAGGGGCTTCTGGTCTACCACCTCTACCCCTGTCTCCTTGCTTCCTTTTGCCTCTGTTTGCCAACCGGGGATTAATTTTGGTTTTGGTTTCATTCAGCAGGGGAAACAGCCCTTTGGGATTGCAATAGTAAAATTCTAAGGGAACTGGACGAAAATCGGAATAAATCAGGTCTGTGGGGCCATGAACGCGATTTAGCCAGTCGGTGAGTTGATCGCTGTTGGCAACTGTTGCGGAAAGGGCGGCCAGCTGAACTTCACGAGGACAGTAGATAATGGATTCTTCCCAAACTGTACCGCGTTGGCGATCATTCATGTAGTGGCACTCATCTAGCACCACCGCCTCAACGTCTACTAAGGAGATGCCGACTTGCCCGATGGGTGTGCCATAGAGCATATTTCGGAAGATTTCTGTAGTCATCACCAGAATTGGTGCGTCTCTGTTAATGGAGATATCTCCAGTTAACAATCCCACTTGGTCATACCCAAATTGCTCGCGAAAATCGCGTAATTTCTGATTTGACAATGCCTTGAGGGGTGTAGTGTAAAACACACGTTTCCCGCGCGATAAGGCTCTATAGATGGCATATTCCCCAACTAACGTTTTGCCCGAACCTGTGGGCGCACACACGACTACGGAACGTCCAGAATTTAGGGACGCGATCGCATCTTGTTGGAATTGATCCAATTCAAAGGGAAATATTAACCCTAAGTCAAGTTCTGGAGATGGTGCGGGATAATTCACTCAATCAAATTTGCAACCGGACTTTTTACTATATTAACGGCTATTTTGTCAACTTCGTTAGTCATTAGGGATTGGTCATTGGTCATTGGTCATTGGGAAGTTACCGTCTTCTCCCCCCTGCTCCCTGCCCCCTGCTCCCTGCCC
>NZ_CAWQOY010000003.1:0-18923 GCF_963896525.1 Nodularia sp. LEGE 04288 | reverse complement strand
CCATTTTACCCCCAAATTTGGGGGTCACGGGGGCAGGGGATTTAGGGGGCTAAACAGGCTCAAACGCAGACAGGCAAGACTTGTGTGTACACCGTAGCGCAAGCGAGGAGGGAACCGGATTTTTGTGGTGTAGTGAATTTTAAAACATCCTCTGAAAATCAAATCTTCAGGTTTGCTTCTGATATACAGGTTCCAGCCCATTAATCGCTGGGCCATTAATTACTTTACCCTTAGCACCAAACCGCGAACCATGACAAGGACAATCCCAAGTTTCTTCTGAAGAATTCCAGGCGACAATACATTTCAGGTGGCTACAGACTGCGGAATGCTCATGCAAAATGCCGTTTTCGTCTCGGTAGGCGGCAATTTTAGTTAAACCCTGACGCACTACTGCACCTGTCCCG
This sequence comes from Nodularia sp. LEGE 04288, assembly GCF_963896525.1. Classification (NCBI taxonomy): domain Bacteria; kingdom Bacillati; phylum Cyanobacteriota; class Cyanophyceae; order Nostocales; family Nodulariaceae; genus Nodularia; species Nodularia sp. LEGE 04288. Next base: position 18,519 of record NZ_CAWQOY010000003.1, on the reverse strand, counting down.
GCGGGAATCTTTTCTACAGAATCAACTTCCCCTGGTGTAATCCAGTCTAAATACTGAGTAGCAATGTTAATATTTTCCGAGATAAAATCACCTGTTGCGCCAATTCTGGTTCTTGATGGGTCGTAGACTTCAGCCCAGGTATTCTTTCGCCCCAAAATCAGATCATTCAACAGCATTCCGGCAATTGTACCGTGGGTCATTCCCAAACCTGTGTCACCGGTGGCGATGTAGATATTATCCTCATCTAGGGGGTTTTTGCCAATGTAGGCAATGCCATCATCAGCGTTCATCACTTGACCCGACCAGCGAAATAACCTCTCTGTCGCCATTGGGAAACGTTCTCTTGTCCACACTTCTAGTCTGGCATATCGGGCATCAGCATCATTAGCTTGTCCGGTTTTGTGGTCTTCGCCACCCACAATTAAAACATCAGATTCTTCATCGAGATTTTGCAGGCGGATGTAGTGATAGGGGTCGAGAGTATCCCAGTAAAGGGCTTTAGTAATTGAACCGCGAGGGACTTTGATACCAATTACAAATGTCATGTAAGCCGCTTGCTTAAAGTGCATGGTAGCTAAGTTACTAATTGGGGAATTGGTGGCTACAACTACAGCATCAGCTGTGACTACTTGACCATTGCTGGTTTCCACACGGGCTGTTACACCACCTGTAATTTTTTGTACGTGGGTTCCTGTATAAATTTTCCCGCCACGGCGTTGAATTGCTTCAGCTAATCCGGCTAGGTATTTCAGGGGGTCAAATTGTCCTTGGTCGGGAAAGCGCAGACACATTCCTGTATCAAAGCCATCTACTGGTGCTTGGGGGACAAGTTCCACACTCGTTAGTCCAGCGCGATGTGCGGCGGTTAATTCTCGCTGCATCTCATCCACTGATTCCAGGTCAGGAGAAAAGAGATAACCGTTCAATCGCTCAAAGTCACAGTCGATTTGTTCACGAGTTGCGATCGCCTGTATAGTATCAATTGCTTTGGTATGACTTTGGGCAATCTGCTTTGTTCGTTCTTGACCGTGAATATCCTCAAGTTCAAAGTAACGATGATACAAGACATTGGAAAGGTGTGCCGTAGTTCGGCAAGTTTGACCCCCACCAATCGGTCCGTCATCTAGCACCACTACTGATTTACCTTCACGACTTAGCATATAAGCAGTGGACATCCCCGCCATCCCTGCACCGACGACGCACACATCAGCATGAATGTTTTGGGACAGTACAGATTGATCTGGTACATCTGCTGTGGTCATCCAAATAGAAGTTGTTTTCCCAGAGTCGTTTTGCATATTTTTGTGGATTTCCCAGTTTAATTTACCTGCGGGTAGAAGTTTTTCTTCTGAGAAAAAAACGCATCTACAGGTTATTGAATTCATAAAATCTCTATAATTCTAAATCTAATTCTTCAGTGAAATATCTGCTTAATGGTAGATATGTAAAATCCACTTATTTGAAGAAGAAAACTGCAATTTTTACTTATATAGCACTCTTGTTTTAGTTCTATAAAACTCTGTCAAAATCTATCGTTTTTTCTCTATCGATTATGATGTATTCCATATATAGCAGTCCTCAACCATTTGTGAATTTCTGGAATTTTGCTTTTGGTAGCTACGCCACGCCAGCGATCGCAACTCAAATAAAATGGCTATATAGTATTCCTTTAGACACATATTTTTTGGTTCCTGATCAAAAGCCTCACAATGTTAATATTTGGCTGTAAGGTTAGATTCAGTAAATAAAATTTATTTACAAAAATAATTTTGGTTCAATACTTGATGGCAGTTTTTCTGTGAGTTAGAGATATAGAAGAAGTAATTAACCACAGATGTACACAGATGAAGAAATACGATCAAACTGCTGAATAACTCAACTGAACAGCAAAATTTTTGGGAGGATATATGCCGCAGTATTTTGGAAAACTACCTGTAACTCACCAACCTTGGACAATCATGGGGACGGTGCAAGTTGTCAATAGAAACGAACGCACGATCAGTTTTGTCTGTGGTGATGCACTGCTGACAATCAGCGTACTTGCTGCCAATTTAGTCCGTGTGCGCCTGACACCAACGGGAAAGTTTTTGCCCCGTCGTCCTTGGGCTATAGGATTAGATGATTCAGAATGGGCAATAGTACCTTTTGAGGTGAGGGAAACTAAAGCAGCCTTCGAAATTATTACTGTCCAAATTCGCGTGTGTGTGCATAAGCAAAACTGCCGGATTACCTGCTTTGACAAAGCTAATCGTCCATTTGCCCAAGATGCGGAAATGAGTATGGGTTGGCGAATGGGTGCTGTTGCAGGCTGGAAGGAAATTGCCCCCGATGAACATTTTTATGGCTTTGGTGAACGCACAAGTTTTCTGGATAAACTCGGTCAAGTTAAAACTAACTGGACAGTTGATGCTTTAGATTATGATGCTCTGACTGATGAAATGTACCAGGCTATCCCGTTTTTTATGGCTTTGCGTCCTGATGTGGGCTATGGTATTTTTTTAAATTCCACTTTCTGGAGTCAGTTCGATATGGGTGTGGCACAACCTGATATCTGGAAGATGGAAACTCATGGCGGGGAATTGGATTATTACATGATTTATGGCCCTGAACCGGCTCAAATTTTGCTGACATACACGAAGTTAACGGGGAGGATGTCGCTACCGCCAAAATGGTCTTTGGGCTATCATCAATGTCGTTGGAGTTACGATTCAGAAAATGTAGTGCGGGAACTGGCGCGAGAATTTCGCCAACGCCGCATTCCTTGTGATGTTATCCACCTCGATATTGACTATATGGATGGTTATCGTGTGTTTACCTGGAGTCCTAAACGCTTCTCAAATCCCGAAAAATTGATTGCTGATTTGGCTGGAGATGGTTTTAAAACAGTGACAATTATTGATCCAGGTGTGAAGTATGAACCAGAAGCTAATTATCACGTTTTTGACCAAGGAATAGACAACGATTATTTTGTGCGTCAAGCTGATGGCGTTTTATTTCACGGCTATGTTTGGCCTGATAAGGCTGTGTTTCCTGACTTTTTGCGGTCTGATGTGGGTAACTGGTGGGGTGATTTACACAAAAGCCTAACTGACATCGGTGTGGCGGGAATTTGGAATGATATGAATGAACCTGCTATAGATGATCGTCCTTTTGGGGATGGTGGTCAAAAAATCTGCTTTCCTTTGGATACACCCCAGGGAAGAAATGCAAATAACTTTCAATCTAAAATCCAAAATCCAAAATCTAAAATTGATGTGACTCATGAAGAGGTGCATAATTTGTATGGTTTGATGATGGCGAAATCATCTCATCAAGGTTTGGCGCGTCATCGTCCTACAGAGCGATCGTTTGTGTTGACGCGAGCGGGTTATGCTGGTGTGCAGCGCTGGTCTGCTGTGTGGATGGGAGATAACCAATCTTTGTGGGAGCATTTGGAAATCTCTTTGCCGATGCTGTGCAATATGGGACTTTCGGGTGTGGCTTTTGTGGGTTGCGATATTGGCGGCTTTGCAGGTAACGCTACACCAGAATTATTTGCGCGTTGGATGCAGGTAGGAATGCTATACCCTTTAATGCGTGGACATTCGGCTTTATCTACGGCTCGTCATGAACCTTGGGTATTTGGCGATCGCATTGAAAATATCTGTAGAGAGTATATTAATCTGCGTTACCAACTATTACCATACATTTACAATCTTTTTTGGGAAGCAGCCACAACGGGCGCACCGATTATCAGACCATTATTATATCATTTCCCTAACGATCCTCAAACCTACAGTCTCTACGATCAGGTATTACTGGGTGCGTCGCTGATGGCTGCACCAATTTACCGCCCTGGAGTTGAGCATCGCTCTGTTTACTTGCCTGAAGGTATTTGGTATGACTGGTGGTCTGGTGAACGTTACTTAGGACCAACCCACATCCTCGCTCATGCACCTCTAGAAAAAATGCCTCTTTATGTCCGTAGCGGTGCGATCATCCCGATGCAACCTATTACCCAATATGTGGACGCAGAACCACTGGAATACATCCGTTTACGAATTTGGCCTGGGAATGGGAGATATAGTTTTTTTGAAGATGATGGACACACTTTTAACTATGAAAATCAACATTTTTCTTTGAGGAATATCAGTATATTTACACAAGGTAACCAAACAACTGTGGAAATTGGCGATCGCGAAGGAAAATGGACCCCGACAGCGCGTGAAATCATTGTGGAACTTGTTGGCGTTGGTGAGCAGCGCTTCCCCGATCATGGTCAAGGACGGAGTGTGAAATTTTAAAATTATGTTTAGAGACAGATGATTTTGTGTCGATTATTCTCTAATCTAGACTTTGCAAGCCAAAAATATGCATATAGGTAGAGAAAAAATTGACAAATAGTGAGTAGCCTAAGTTACTTAGTTATCTAAATTTTAGTTCTTCAGAAATACTACACATTACTACGCTAGACAGTTCGGTGGTAAAAACTTCAATGTTCAACTTCAACCGCTTGCAACTGCAAGATTTACATAGATTACGAGTAGAGCAAGTTGCAAGTGCGATCGCGGTATTAGTCGGTGTTTTGGTGCTGTGTGGCTGGTTTTTTGAGATCGAATTTCTCAAAAGGTTTGGCGATACCAATTTACCGACAATGAAGGCCAATGCAGCTTTATGCTTTTTACTATCTGGTGGATCATTCTGGATGATGCAGATGGGACAAGATCAAAGGCAAAGTTCCACCATAGCTTACTTAAGCTGCTCTCGGATTTGTGCCGCCGCCGTTACCTTGATTGGTGTACTCACACTCAGTCAATATTTTTTCGACTGGAATTTTGGTATTGACGAATTACTATTTCCGGATGACCCGAATCCTATATTTACATCCCATCCAGGGCGAATGGGGTTTAATACTGCCTTCAATTTTATCTTGGTGGGCATAGCTCTAGAAATTTTGGCGCAGCCTGAAAATCGCCGTAGTTATTGGTATGTTCAAATTTTCTCGCTGATCGCAGCTTTGATTTCTTTACAGGTACTGATCAGCTATGCCTATAAAGTCCAAATCTTCTCCCGTCTAGCCTCATATTCAACATTAATGGGATTACATACGGGAATCACATTCACTATACTTTGTATAGGCATTCTGTGGGCGCGTCCAGATCAGGGACTCATGCAAGTAGTCATGAGTGATAACTACGGTGGCTTCATTGCGCGTCGTTTGTTGGTGGTGGCGATCACCATACCATTAATTTTAGGCTGGTTAATCCTCCAAGGTCAATTAGCCGGAACATACGGTTCAGCTTTTGCCTTATCGCTGTTTGCGCTGATCATCATCGTGCTTTTTGCCATTTTTATTTGGCAAAGTTCCGCCGTGATTTCCCGCTTGTGTTGTCAACATGATCAGGCGCAAAAAAAACTCAGGGCTTATGAAGAAAAACTCAGAAGTTTTGTAGATGCTAACATCATTGGGATTAAATTTGGTGATGTGTATGGGGGTATTCACCAAGCCAACGACGCATTTCTAGAGATGATTGGCTACACGCGTCAGGAGCTGTTAACAGGCCGGTTAAGTTGGCGAAATATCACACCGCCAGAACATCTATACTTAGACCAGCAAGGAATCGCCGAAGCCCAAGGAAATCTCAACGGTGCTTGTACGCCCTATGAAAAAGAATACATTCACAAAGATGGTAGGCGAATTCCGGTTTTAGTCGGTTACGTATTGGTAGGCGAAAACCGCGAAGAATCAGTGGTGTTTATTCTCGACTTAACCGAACGCAAGGCAGCAAGGCAACAAATATTACAACTGAATAAGGATTTACAGCGGCGCATCGCGGAATTACAAACTTTATTTCAAGTCATTCCCATTGGTATTGGTATTGCTGAAGATGCGGAGTGCAAAACTATTAGAGCTAACCCCTGTTTAGCTCAACAATTGGGGGTTTTACCAGATGAGAATGCCTCCCTCAGCGCTCCCACTCCAGAAAAACCGACAAATTTTAAAGTGTACCGCGAGGGGAAAGAATTATTACCAGAAGAACTACCCATGCAGTACTCTGCTGCTCATGGTGTGGAAGTTCTCAATTTTGAACTGGATATCGTCCATCAGAATGGCAAAGTTGTGAAGTTGCTCGAACACGTCGCCCCGTTGTTTGATGAAGAGGGTAACAGCAGAGGTAGCGTGGGTGCATTTTTGGATATTACGGAGCGTAAGCAGGTAGAAGAAACCATCCAAAATCAGCAGAAATGGCTGGAAGAGGTGTTAAACATGATGCCCATACCATTACTGTTTATTGAACCTGAAACGGCGCGGGTAACCTTTGCTAATCGAGCTGCTGATGAATTAGCTGGAGGTGATTTTCCCAAAGGTGTACCAGCCGAAGAGTATGACAATGTTTACTACTGCACAGATGCAGCCGGAAATCGCATCCCTAACGAGCAAATGCCGGGGGTACTGGTAGCCCGTGGAGAAACTTTAGATGGGTTAGAGATGGACTGGCACACGAATGACGGTGTGCGCTCTATACTGATATTTTCTGATACATTACCTGCTATGTACGGTCATCCAGCTACCTGTGTATTGGCCTTCCAAGATATTAGCAATCTGAAGGAGATAGAAAAAGCTAGGACATTAGGCTACAAAAGGTTACAGCTGCTATTTAACACAGCCAGCGATTTATTATCCAGTCAGCAGCCAGTAGCACTGATTCACAGCTTCTACCAAAAACTGGCGGAGCAGATTGGTTTGGATGTTTACGTTAACTATTTGGTTGATGAAGATTCTCAGGTAATGCGTCTAGCATCCTTTACAGGTTTTGCTGAGGATATCGCCCAAGAATATGAGTGGCTGAAATTTGGTCAATCAGTATGCGGTACTGTCGCCCAAGAACGCCGTTCTATTTATATAGAAAATGCTCAACAATTGACTGATCCAAAAACAGCATTACTTCGGAAATTAGGAATTACAGCTTGTTATAGTTACCCATTAATCGCATCGGAACGGCTTTTGGGTACTCTGTGTTTTGGTAGCCGCAGTTGTTCTCAATTCAGTGAAAATCAAAGAGGGATGATGCAAGCTGTATGTGATCAAATAGCGATCGCTATGGAAAGAGCGAGTTTAATTGCTTCTTTGCAAAAGCAGACTGAGCAATTGCGAGAAGCCAACCGGATGAAGGATGAATTTCTGGCGATCTTATCCCATGAGTTGCGATCGCCCCTGAATGCTATTCTCGGCTGGGCGCAGCTGTTGCGATCGCGCAAACTCAGCGAAATTCAGATCGCGAGGGCTATAGAAACTATTGAGCGCAATGCGAGGACGCAAACCCAACTGGTAGAAGACTTGCTGGATATCTCTCGGATGATTAGAGGTCAGTTGCATCTCAATGTTTGTACTTGCGATTTGGTTCCTTTAATTGAGTCAGCCATTGAAACAGTCAACCTAGCCGCCCAAGCCAAAGAAATTGATTTGAAATTGTCCCTGATTTCCTCCCCAGAAATGCAGTCGGATCATTCGAGATTTTTAGTTGCTGGTGATATTGAGCGTTTACAACAAATCATCTGGAATTTATTATCTAATGCCATCAAATTCACACCTACAGGCGGTAGGGTAGAAATTATACTTTCCCAGACAATTGATCATGGTCAAGAGTTAACTAGCTATGCTCAAATCCAAGTCAAGGATACAGGTATTGGGATTAAGCCTGAGTTTCTACCTTATGTTTTTGACCGTTTTCGTCAAGCCGATAGTTCCAGTACCAGGTCTTATGGCGGGTTAGGATTAGGTTTAGCGATCGTCCATCATTTAGTCGAATTGCATGGCGCTACTATCCATGTAGATAGTCCGGGTGAAGACCAAGGCTCAACCTTTACAGTCAAGTTACCACTGTTGTTACAAAGTCAGGCAGTTATTTCTGATTTTGTTAGTAACAACAACGCAGATTTTGCTGTTCCGTCCCAGGTTCCCTCTCTTTTAGGTGTGCGGGTGCTGGTGGTCGATGACGAAATTGACACTCGTGATTTTATCACTACGGTACTGCAACAGTGCCAAGCCGAAGTTAAAACCGTAGAATCGGTTTCAGAGGCATTGCAAGTCATGAGAGAGTGGAAACCGGATGTTTTAGTCAGTGATATTGCCATGCCGGAAGAAGATGGTTATTCCTTAATTCGGAAAGTGCGATCGCAACCACCAGAACAAGGCGGCAAAATTCCCGCCGCAGCATTAACAGCTTATGCGAGGGCAGAAGACCGCACAAGAGCGATCCAAGAAGGATATCAGCTACATTTGCCTAAACCTATTGAGCCGGCTGAGTTAGCTATAGTGGTGGCTAGTCTTGTGAATCGTAATTCGTAATTCGTAATTCGTAATTCGTAATTCGTAATTCGTAATCTAGCAATCCGGCGTGAGGGTATGTAGGGGAGTGTTAAATTTCGCCAAACAAGTTAATCTAAGATCCCGTTGGTTTATGGGTGTTGATGACGAATGCCCCTAAATATATTATCAGCTTGTGCTTGGAGACGATATGTCGTTTGTGCCGTTACATATTCATAGTGACTACAGTTTACTCGATGGAGCCAGTCAGCTACCGGAATTGGTCGATCATGCGATCTCCCTGGGGATGAAGGCGATCGCTCTCACCGATCATGGTGTGATGTATGGTGCTGTAGAATTGATTAAAATCTGCCGGAGTAAGAGCATTAAGCCAATTATTGGCAACGAAATGTATATTATTAACGGCGATATCACTAAACAAGAACGCCGTCCGAAATATCATCAAGTCGTTTTAGCTAAAAATACTCAAGGTTACAAAAACTTAGTTAAAATTACCACAATTTCTCACCTCGAAGGTGTGCAAGGGAAAGGAATTTTTTCTCGTCCTTGTATTAATAAAGATTTACTCAAACAATATCGGGAAGGTTTGATAGTCACCAGTGCTTGTTTAGGTGGAGAAATTCCCCAAGCCATCCTTAGTAATCGACCAGATGCAGCCCGAAAAATTGCCAAATGGTATAAAGAAATATTTGGTGATGATTATTATTTAGAAATTCAAGACCACGGTTCTCAAGAAGACCGGATTGTTAACGTTGAAATCGTTAAAATTGCGCGAGAATTAAATATTAAATTTATTGCTACCAACGACTCTCATTTTATCTCTTGTTTTGATGTCGAAGCCCACGATGCTTTGTTATGTATTCAAACTGGACAGCTAATTAGTGAAGATAAACGAATGCGTTATAGCGGCACAGAATATCTCAAATCTGCCGACGAAATGAAGCAGCTATTTCGTGACCATTTACCAGATGATATCATTGCCGAGGCGATCGCCACCACCGAAGAAGTCGCCGATAAAGTGGGCGTTTACGATATTATGGGTGATCCTCAGATTCCCACACCACCCATTCCCTCTGGTCACACACCTGACACTTACGCCGAAGAAGTAGCTTGGAACGGATTATTAGAAAGATTAAATCGCAAATCCCGCAGCGAAGTAGATCCAGTCTATAAAGACAGATTGGAATATGAATTGAAAATGCTGCAAACAATGGGTTTTTCCACATACTTTTTAGTCGTGTGGGATTACATCAAATTTGCCAGAGATAATAATATTCCTGTAGGGCCGGGACGTGGTTCTGCGGCTGGTTCATTGGTAGCTTATGCCATGAAAATTACCAACATTGATCCAGTACATCATGGCTTACTCTTCGAGCGATTCTTGAACCCAGAACGTAAATCAATGCCAGATATTGATACAGATTTCTGCATTGAAAAACGCGATAAAGTGATTGAATATGTAACTGAGAAATACGGTAAAGATAGAGTTGCTCAAATCATTACATTTAACCGTTTGACTTCCAAAGCCGTGTTAAAAGATGTCGCCAGAGTATTGAACATTCCCTATGGGGAATCAGACAAAATGGCGAAACTAATTCCAGTAGTGCGGGGTAAACCCACCAAACTGAAAGTAATGATTTCGGATAAAACCCCAGCACCGGAATTTAAAGAAAGATATGATAATAATGCCCATGTGCGCCATTGGCTGGATATGGCCATCCGCATTGAAGGAACCAACAAAACCTTTGGTGTCCACGCCGCCGGGGTAGTAATTTCTGCTGACCCCTTAGATGAAATTGTCCCGCTTCAGAGAAACAATGACGGCTCAGTAATTACCCAATATTTCATGGAAGACTTGGAATCAATGGGTTTGTTAAAAATGGATTTTCTGGGGTTACGCAACCTGACGCTAATTCAAAGGACAATTGATTTAATTGCAGAAACCAGCGGCGTTCGCATTGACCCAGATAACATTACAGGTGATGAAAGAAAAGCCCAAAGAATCTTAGCTAAAGGTGAACATAGTAACCTACCCAAAGATGTCAAAAAATCCTACGAACTTTTAGAAGCTGGAGATTTAGAAGGAATATTTCAATTAGAATCTTCAGGAATGCGTCAAATAGTCCGAGATTTGAAGCCTTCTAATATTGAAGATATTTCTTCGATTTTGGCACTGTATCGACCAGGCCCCTTAGATGCGGGATTAATTCCCAAGTTTATTAACCGCAAACACGGAAGAGAAGCAATTGATTATCAAAGTGCTATTTTAGAACCCATATTAAATGAAACCTATGGAATCATGGTTTATCAAGAGCAAATCATGAAAATTGCTCAAGATATGGCCGGATATACTCTAGGACAAGCTGACTTGTTGCGCCGTGCAATGGGTAAGAAAAAAGTTTCTGAGATGCAGAAACAGCGAGAAAAATTTGTCGATGGTGCGGCAAAAAATGGCGTAAAAAAACAAGTAGCCGATGAATTATTTGAGCAAATGTTAAAGTTTGCCGAATATTGTTTAAGCTATGATACAGAGATTTTAACAGTAGAATATGGCTATATTCCCATTGGCGAAATTGTCGAAAAAGCCATTGAATGTAGTGTGTACAGTGTTGATATTAATGGTAATGTTTACACTCAACCCATTGCACAGTGGCACAATCGGGGGTTACAAGAAGTATTTGAATATGCTTTAGAAGATGGTTCAACTATTCGCGCCACAAAAGACCATAAATTTATGACCACTGACGGGCAAATGTTGCCAATTGACGAAATTTTCGCCCAGGAATTAGATTTGCTGCAAGTGCATGGTTTACCAGAATAACCATAAGATTTATGTTTGTAGAGAGGACTAAATTCCTCTCTATCTCCTGTCAGAAACTCCAAATAAAAAAACACTCAAGCATATAAAGTCAAAAACCTCTCAAACTCTCATAACTCTGTGTCCTCTGTGTCTCTGTGGTTCGTTTATAAAGAGAACTGGAAAGATGACCCTTACTTTTAATCCAGATAAATACAAGGAATTATTAACAGCTTATCTTCCCAAGCTTATCAAAACTGAAGCAGAAAATGAGCAAGCTTTAGCGATAGTTGAAGATTTAATGCACCGGGAACGCACTCCTGAAGAAAATGAAGTTTATCAGTTGTTACTTACTTTAATTGAAAAGTTTGAACAAGAATATTATCAGCCAAGCCAGCAGAATAATCCTGGAGGTATGTTGTTATTTCTTTTAGAGGAATCTGAGAAAAATAAAGAAGATTTAGTAGCGGTTTTAGGAAGTGAAGATATATTTAATAATATTGTCAATGGACAAGAAAAGATAAATGCTGAACAATCCCGGAAGCTAGGAGATTTTTTTCATGTAGATTCTAGTTTATTTATGGAATAATAATTAAATTCGTAGTTAGGCTTCTTGGCGGTTCGTTAAAAAAAGAGTTTTAGAATCGAACAGAAAGATCCCCGACTTCTTCAATGGGGGATCTAAGCCTCTCGTGAACATTCAAAATTTGTTCTTCTGTAAAGTTAACTTCAAAGTGCCAATATCCAGGACGCGATAATGCTTGATGGCACGTTAACAGGAGAAGACAATCTTGGATACAAAATTCCTCATTTCCCCCCAAGAACTCACATCTTTGTTAGCAGAAAAATCATCACAAATTGCCATTATTGATACTCGCAGTCCTGAAGAATATGCTATATCCCATGTTCCTGGCGCTATCAATATCCGAGAATTATTTACTTACCTGTTAGAAAACTCTCAACCTGAAGGATTAAAGAAATTATCCGATCATTTTTCTGAACTGTTAAGCAAAGCCGGAATTTCTGGTGCAGAAAAGTTGATTGTCTATGAAGATACTTTAAATCGGGGTTATGGACAATCTTGTAGAGCGGCTTTTTTGCTGAAGTATTTAGGTTGTACTCAAGTATCTGTGCTGCACGGGGGTTATAAAGCCTGGTTGAGGGCTGGATTACCTACAACGGAGGAAGAAGTACCTATTCGCAAACGCAAGGTATTTACAGCGCATCCTGACGCGGCAATCATGGTGACTACACAGGAGATGTTACAGGCACTGAATGACCCGACAATTATAAAATTAGATGTGCGCGATCGCAATGAATGGCAAGGGCTGAGTTCTTCTCCCTACAGTCCTGATTTTTGTCCTCGCAAAGGCAGAATCCCCAATGCTGTCTGGCTGGAATGGCATCGTTTCATGAATTGCGACTCGGAAATCCCGATGTTTCGCTCACCAGCAGAAATCTTAGAAATTTGTCAATCGGTGGGTATTACTTCCCAGTCCATTGTCTATATTTACTGCTTTAAAGGTTCCAGGGCTGCTAATACAATGATTGCTTTACAACAAGCTGGTATTTATAGCAGAAATTATTTTGGTTCTTGGAATGAATGGTCTCGCGATTTCTCTCTACCAATTGATAGCAGAATCATCTAAAGAAAATACTCTGCAAATACACCAGTTCATCAACGTCGGGAAAACTACAGCACTTTGCAAGTAAATAAAGTACACATCTGAATATAATAAATTTTGTGGGGTGGGCAGCATTCGACTACGCTCATGCCAAGCCTTGCCCGCCCTTCTTTCAGTAATTTTACATATCCAGTCAGATCACTTTTGCTCTTCCAATGTTTTGGCTGGTATTTCAATTGCTTTAATATCAATTGTCCCGTCTGGTGTGAAGCGCTGAAAATGACCTTGTGTGACTGATAACTGCTCTCCACAATTAGGACACTGCAACTGAGTGTTATTTAAGCCGGTAAATTCATAATTGCAGACAGGACACTGATCATTCACTAAATTCCGTTTTAGCCACCAGCGAAACCCGAAGAAGGCGACAACAGGTGCCAACAACAGCAAACCAAAGATAATTAACAACGAATTCACTAACCACCCTAACCCTAATGATGCTAGCAACCAGAAAACTGCTAACACAGTGAGCCAAGGGCGTAGATTTTCAAGACTCAATTGCAAAGATTTAAGGCTCATTTTTTAAATTATTGTCTTGCTCTTCCTCTAGGATAGCGAGTTTAAGGGATAGTCAAAAGCCCACAGTCAACTACCAAAAGTCAAGAAATATTAATTTAGTCTTGGGACTATGGGCTGAGGACTCAGGATAAAAGCAGTTCTTGTAAACGCTGTTGAAAGGCTTTCATCCCAAAAAGCGCGATCGCTTGTTCTCTTAACCATTCTCCATCACAACGCTGATCATCACCTTGCAAAATTTCTATAGCAGCTGCTGCTACCGCCTCTGCATCGCGGTGCGGTACTCGCCATCCCAGTTTACCATCCTGCAAAGGATCAGCCGAGCCATCGTCATCACCGGATAGCACTGGGACACCGCAAGTCATGGCTTCTAGATAAACAATCCCAAAACCTTCTTGAGAGGGCATAATATAGGCATCAGCGAGGCGATAGTGGGCAATTAACTCTTCTGTAGGCACAAAACCCGCAAACACCACGCGATCGCTCACCCCTAAATCCTTTGCTAGCTGGGCTAATCGTGGTTGGTCATCACCCCGACCTATTACCAAATATTTTATTTCTGGGAAAACTGCCGCGATTTGGGGTAATGCGCGGATAGTCACATCTACACCTTTGTAAATATCTCCTGACCATAGTCGCGCCACAGTCATTAAGACCTTCGCACCACCTAAGCCATACTTCTTGACTAGTTCTGGCTGTTTAGCAGCAGGTGTAAATTGATCGCCATCAATGGCACAAGGTAGCATCTTGATTTTTGCAGGGTTTAGACCATTGGCAGTACAAGCGCGATCGCGACTGTAGCGGCTAATTGTCCAAATGGCATTTGCTGAAGCTAAAGCGCTTCTTTCACTGTTTTTCAGTGGTTCCCAAACTTCTTTGCCGTAAGTGAGGACTGTGTAGGGAATACCTAACGGTTGGCATAGAGTTTTAATGAGTCTGGCTAGGTTAATATGACCACAATAAACGTGCTGGGGGCGTTTTTGTAACAGAAAATTCAGCAAAGCCCCTGCCATTATCAGCCTCCCCATTTGAGGCGACTTATTTTGAAAATAATGAAATTTTAAACTATCGGACTCTAAAGGATTTGAGTGGTCAATACTATCTCGCAACAAAAAGACTTCTGCTTTACAGCCAGCATTCAATCCCGCATAAGCACGAAAAATATCCTTAACATAAGATTGAATACCACCTTCGTGGGCAAAAATCTCTAAAAACACAAAGACATGGTGAGCTTGTTTGTGAAGCTTCTGATCTAAATTTAGCTTTTCTTTGGCTGTATCAATCCGCATTTAATTTCCGTAAATCACGGGAAAAATCCCCGAAAATTCAGTATTATTAGCAAAAAACGATTTTATCCGTTCTACTTTGAATCTTCTCTAGCATATTTGAGAATCAGTAAACAATTTTTCCCATCTGCACTACGTTCGTAGACTACATGGTCAGCCAATCGTCGCAGGAGAAACCATCCATATCCCCCTACTTGGAGAGTACCTGGCTGTGGTTCGGCGATCGCATCGGGATTGAAGGGTTTTCCTTGATCCCAAATTCTCACCTCCAGCCTGTCAATCCACAGACTAACTTCAATTTCTATAGTCGTTTCTGGTGGTAAAGCACCATGAGCGTGACGAACTGCGTTGGTAAAACCTTCGGCTAATGCTAAATTCAGGCGATAAAGTTGGCTTTCTGACCAGCCAAACTGAGATAAATATTTTAAACAGAATTGCTCAAACCATTGTTGTACGTTGTTTAGGAGCTTTAGTTCGCTCTTCACCGCCAGATGGTCCTGCTGCACTATGCTAAGCATTGACCTTGACTTGAATAAAAGATTAGTAAAAAATGCCTGTATTTGTGGCTTTTTAATGATTTTCGAGTTTGGAATGTATTTTCTATCCAAAACTAAAAACCCTAAATCCTACTGGGAATCATAAAATTGACACCTGTACGTTTCCAAATTACATCGGCCAAAAATATGAGCAGCTTTCAAATCACACTTAATTCGTGATTGCTTCAGCAGCTTTTAGCAAGTAAACTTTCTGCAATCAACTGCTAAATTTGGGAGATCATCTGAAAAATACAGGTGTCAAAGGCTATTTGCTGACTAGTTTAGAACAATCCCAATGTCAAGGATTTATCCAATGGTAAAGCAGCACCAATACCTAGCCACAGGGTGACAAGTGTACCAACGAGGAACACTGTAGTCGCAACTGGACGACGGAAGGGATTTTGGAACTTGTTAACGTTCTCAATAAAAGGAATGAGGATTAGTCCCAGAGGCACAGCCGCCATTGCTAACACTCCTAAAAGTTTGTTAGGAAGCGATCGCAACATCTGGAATACAGGATACAAGTACCACTCTGGTAAAATTTCCAAAGGTGTGGCAAAAGGATTTGCAGGTTCACCAGTCATTGCGGGGTCTAGCACAGCTAGAGCCACAATACAAGCGAATGATCCCATGATCACAATTGGAAATACATACAGTAGGTCATTAGGCCAAGCGGGTTCACCATAGTAGTTGTGACCCATGCCTTTGGCGAGTTTAGCTCTTAACTGAGGATCGCTCAGATCGGGGGGTTTGTGCGTTGACATATTTTAATTCGCTCTCCTGCTCAAATTCAGTTAAAGCATTTGTGGAAGCCAGAGCTATGAGGCAACCCCAATACAGCACGGCGTAAATAGTACAACCATCTCAAATCATTTTTGACTTTTGACTTTTGACTTCCGCCTTGCGGCTGGGGGGTTTACAGCTTTCAGCTTCAAATACAAGTCTTTGCTTCTATTGTCGCTTATAAGATATTATTTGCTGATTTCTCATAAGTTTAAAACAAACATTTGCATCTGGGAACTGAAAGCTGTGGCCTTTTTGCATTTTGGCTTAATTAAGAAATTACAAAGGACCGGAAATACCTTGCTTGCGGATCATCAAGAAGTGGAACAGCATGAACACCGCAATTAACCAAGGCAGTACAAAGGTGTGAGCGCTATAGTAGCGAGTCAGCGTTGCTTGACCAACACTAGAACCACCGCGTAACATATCAGAGATAAAAACCCCAACTACGGGAATTGCTTCTGGTACGCCGCTAACGATTTTTACAGCCCAGTAACCAACTTGATCCCAAGGTAGGGAATAGCCTGTAACACCAAAAGAAACGGTGATTACAGCTAGGATGACACCACTTACCCAAGTCAACTCGCGGGGCTTTTTGAAGCCACCTGTGAGGTATACCCGGAAAGTATGCAGAATCATCATTAACACCATCATGCTGGCAGACCAGCGGTGAATGGAGCGAATCAGCCAGCCGAAGCTGACATCATTCATGATGTACTCTACAGAAGAGTAAGCTTCAGCCACTGTGGGCTTATAGTAGAAAGTCATCGCAAATCCAGTGGCAAACTGGATCAGAAAGCAAACTAGGGTAATGCCGCCCAAGCAATAAAAAATATTTACATGGGGAGGGACATACTTGCTAGTCACGTCCTCAGCGAGCGCTTCAATCTCTAAGCGCTCCTCAAACCAGTCGTAAACGTTGGCCATACAATCTCAAGTTCCTAAAAATCGGTTGCGGTTGATCAATCTCCCAATTAATAAGTTTGGGATTTTCACAAAGGGGAGTTTGTTCTTTTGCTTTTGAGCTTTCAGAATGATAAGACTTTTCAGAAACTTAACACTCTGTAAATATGGAATATATTGCGTTCTCTTGGCAAGGCAACACTAAAATTGCTGGTTACCAAGTGGATCTTATCGTTTGCCGAGTGGAATCCAGCTCATCAGTTTTTTCCACAAGTTGATGAGAGGAATGCACCACTTCTATAAAAAAAGTAACATAGTTGAGATATAGATTTCATCAACGACGAGGTAACTAGGCATTTTTCGGCAACGTTTCTCGGCAATTTGGGATCAGGTGAAGTTTGGAAATGGGGTTCATGCAAAAACAGGTTTTTCGGCTAGGATTTTCGCTGCTATTGGCTTTTTGGTTGGCGCTGGGCGCTCTCATCCAACCAGCAACAGCTTTAACGGATGAGCAAAAACTAGTTTCAGAAGTTTGGCGAATTGTCAATCGGACTTATCTAGATGAGACCTTTAATGATCAAAATTGGTCACAGGCGAGGCAAAAGGCACTGGAGAAGCCGCTCAAAAATCATGAAGCAGCTTATGCAGCCATTCAGAAAATGCTCAAAACTCTGGGTGATCCGTTTACCCGCTTTTTAGACCCGGAACAGTACCGCAGTTTGCAGGTGAATACTTCTGGTGAACTGACTGGGGTGGGGTTACAAATTGCGCTCAATCCAGAGACGGGAAAGCTGGAAGTAGTGACTCCCATTGTGGATTCACCAGCAGATCAAGCCGGGATTCAACCTCGCGATCGCATTCTTAAAATTGAAGGCATTTTCACCGAAAATTTGACTCTTGACGAAGCAGCTACCAGAATGCGGGGGCCTGTTGGTAGTGCTGTGACACTTTTGATCGAACGAGATGGCATCGGCGAAAAAGAAGTCAGAATAGTGCGCGATCGCATTGAGCTTAACCCTGTGGTAGCAGACCTGCGTTTTTCTCCTCAAGGCACGCCCATTGGCTACCTGCGCCTGACTCAATTCAACGCTAACGCCTCAATGGAATTAGCACACGCTATTTCTAGTTTAGAGAAAAAAGGCGCAGCTGCCTATGTTTTAGATTTGCGGAATAATCCTGGTGGGCTACTACAATCAGGAATTGAAATCGCTCGTCAGTGGTTGAATTCCGGTACCATCGTCTACACGGTCAATCGGCAAGGCATTCAGGGCAGTTTTGAATCATTTGGCCCAGCCTTAACAGACGATCCTCTGGTGATTTTAGTCAATCAAGGAACCGCCAGCGCCAGTGAAATTCTCGCCGGGGCGCTGCAAGATAACGGTCGTGCGAAGTTGGTAGGCGAAACTACCTTTGGTAAAGGCTTAATTCAATCCTTGTTTGAATTATCCGATGGTTCTGGCTTGGCAGTCACCATTGCTAAGTATGAAACACCTCAGCATCGGGATATTAACAAATTAGGAATTAAACCAGATACAGTAATTTCCCAAGAATCAATTACCCGCGCCCAGATTGCCACAGAAGCGGATCTACAATATCAAGCAGCTCTGGAATTATTAAAGACCAATTCCGTGTTGGCGGGAGTAGAGAGTAGAGAAGAGGCAGGGGAGCAGGGAGCAGGGAGCAGGGGGGATTGAATAGGCAGGGGGGC
>NZ_CAWQOY010000002.1:0-18955 GCF_963896525.1 Nodularia sp. LEGE 04288 | reverse complement strand
CCCCTGCACCCTGCACCCTGCCCCCCTGCTTCTTCCCCCATGTCCCGGTTAAAAAAATAACCCCAGATAGGTAGACAAAATCGCTTCACCACTAAAGAGGGTGATTAAGGCTCCTAAAGCTAGAGAAGGGCCAAAAGGTATTTTTTGCCCAACTTTTTGCCGTGATAGCAACATTGAGCCACCGCCTACGATGACACCGACTAAACAGGCAATAAAACTAGCTAGAAGCAAATACTTCCAACCTAACCAAACTCCCATCATGGCGGCTAATTTCGCGTCACCGGCACCCATTGCAGTTTTACCCAAGGCGATGGAACCTACCATAGCGATCGCATCAAACAGCCATAATCCTAATACTGCTCCCACAATCGCCATCATCAGGTGATTAACTAAGCCTATCCAACCCGCTGGTGAAAAAAAACCAATAGTCATTTGAAAACAAATCCCGACAACTAAACCCGATTGAGTCAGGGCATTAGGTAGGGTCATTGTATCCAAGTCAATGAGGGATAAGGCCAATAGCCAGCTACAAAAAGCCCAGTAACTGATGGTCAGAATTGAAACGTGGAATACCAAAAATACCACCAAAAAAATTATCCCCGTTATCCCCTCTACCACAGGATAACGGATGGATATCTTGGTTTTACAATAACGGCATCGCCCTCTTAACCATACCCATCCCAGCACTGGCACATTATCGTGAGCTTTGAGCTGGTTTAAACAACGAGGACAGCGAGAAGGCGGCCACAAAACAGATAGTTTAGCCGGTAACCGATAAACTACAACATTAATAAAGCTGCCAATAGATGCACCCAAAGCGAAGACAATGATACTCGCCGGGACGACCATCAATATGTCCATATAGTCCTTTGTCATTTTGCATACACTACTCTAGCCTTTAGTTTCTGTTTTTTCACAGAAATGTTAAGACATTTGAAGAGTATATACGTCTTGGTCAAAAGTTAATCAATGACCAATGACCAATGACTAATACATATGTGATTCAATTTGACTTAATGGGACAAAACATTCTTGAGGTAAAAGTACTGGTTGGTGAGTAAAAATCACTTTACCCCGATGAGTAATGTGATTAATTGCTACTCCTGAAGGTTGTCCAGCTATTTCAGGATGTACCTCACAATGGATGTAATAAATCTGCCCTGCTGCTCTGATTAAGGCTGGATCAATCAAAGGAGACTGGTTTTTGGGGGCAGTAAATTTTGCTTGTTCTTGTCGTAATGCGTACACTATCGACTGTTATATAAATTGCTAGATTTGTCTTTAGTTTATCTGATACATTCAGCAAAGGTTGCCAAATTGCCAGATTAAGGCGGAAATTTATGATTTTTCCAGCGCTTTAATTAATGATTCCCCCATAGCGCGGCAACCTAAGAGATTCATGCCAGGGGACATAATATCACCTGTGCGATCGCCTTGGGCTAAAACTTGCAATACAGCTTGTTCCATTTTGTCTGCGGCTTGTGGTTGGTCTAAGCCGTAGCGTAACATCATGGCGGCACTTAAAACCTGAGCTAGAGGATTTGCTTTATCTTGTCCGGCGATATCTGGGGCGGAACCGTGGACTGGTTCAAATACACCAGGGCCAGAAGCACCTAAACTAGCAGATGGTAACATTCCAATACTACCGGTGAGCATGGCAGCTGCATCTGAGAGAATATCGCCAAATAAATTACCTGTGACAATAGTATCAAATTGCTTGGGAGCGCGTACCAGTTGCATGGCGGCGTTATCGACGTAGAGGTGAGATAATTCCACGTCGGGATATTCTGAAGCGAGTTGAGTTATGCGATCGCGCCACAACTGAGATACTTCTAATACGTTGGCTTTATCTACAGAACAGAGTCTTCCGCCACGTTTGCGGGCGGCTTCAAAGGCGACGCGTCCGATGCGGTCAATTTCGGACTCAGTGTAAACCATTGTATTCACACCGCGTTTTTCTCCGGTATCAGTGGCGAAAATTCCCTTGGGTTGACCAAAGTAAATCCCACCGGTGAGTTCGCGCACCACCATAATATCTACGCCTTCCACAACTTCTCGTTTTAAAGTGGAAGCATCAATTAACTGCGGTAAAATTTGCGCTGGGCGGAGATTGGCAAATAGTCCTAATCCGGCACGCAGTCCCAACAAACCTGCTTCTGGGCGTAAATTCGATGGTAGGGAATCCCATTTATAACCACCTATAGCAGCCAGTAGGATAGCATCACTGTTGCGGCAAGTCTCTAGGGTAGCAGCTGGTAGGGGTTCGCCTGTAGCGTCAATTGCTGCACCACCAATCAGGGCTTCTGCAAATTCAAATTGCAGGTCAAATTGCTTACCGACTACTTTCAGCACGTCTACCGCTACGGCCATAATTTCGGGGCCAATGCCATCGCCGGGGAGTAGGGTAATGCGGTAGTTCTGGGTCATAGTTAGTTTTTATGGGGTAAATGCTTGTAGATTAAACATCATACTAAATTAGGTTCTCTACTTAAACATAAAACCTTGACGATATAGATCCCCGACTTCTTTGAGAAGTCGGGGATCTGGGTATTACGTTTTTTAAGTTTGAGCTACTTACCAATTCCACATCACGGCATTTTCATCGAGATGGTCGGTAACAATCCGCCCAATACTATCGATTTCTACGAGTTCGTTGTGATCAAGTTGAACATCAGCCGCTTTGGCGTTGTCTTGTGCTTGTTCGGGATAACGCGCCCCGGCAATCGCATTTGTTTGGGGTTGGGCGATTAACCAAGCTAATGCTAACTGCGCCAAGCTACAATGATGACGCGCTGCTATGGGACGCAGTTTTTCTAAAGCTTGTTGGGCGCGTTGAAAGTTTTCGCCTTGAAATAATTTATTCTTAGCCCGGTTATCTGTTGGGTCAAATTGATGACCTGCTTCAAATTTTCCGGTTAACAATCCTTGGGCTAAGGGTGAATAAGCCAAGATGGAAATATTATTTTCTATACAATAGGGCATGGCATCTTTTTCTACCTGCCGCCAAAATAAAGAATACGGGGGTTGTAAACTATCAATACGTCCATACTGTGCGGCTTCTGCCAATTGGGCGCGGTTAAAATTAGACACCCCGATTGACCGGATTTTTCCTTGTTCTTTGAGTTGATTCAAAGCCCCCATAGTTTCCTCAATGGGGACTATTTCCGAATTGAAAGCCCCGGAAGGCCAATGTATTTGGTAAAGGTCTATGTAGTCAGTTTTGAGATTTTTTAAGGAGCGATCGCACGCTTCCATAACTAAATCATGCTTGAGATGGTTGGCGAAAACTTTCGAGGCGTACTCGACGCGATCGCGGACATCAGATAAAGCTGCGGCGATAATTTGCTCAGAATGTCCTTGACCATAGACTTCCGCAGTATCAATTGTGGTCATCCCAGCTTCAACGGCGGCGCGGATAGTTTTAATTGAGTCCCCATCCTCTATTCCCGTCCACATGGCTTTACCAGCTTGCCAAGTCCCCATGAGGATGGGTGTAATGTGGATATCTGATGTGCCTAGTCTGCGCTTTTCCATAATGCTTCCCTGATGAATATCTCCGAATATTTGATAATTTAACGGTTTTAGCTGGAAATTAAATCTGAGTCACGATAGATACTATGGAATAGTTAAGACATTAGTCCGTAACCCACTATTATCCTTAAGTTTCTGGTGGGTTACGCTGCGCTTTAGCGAAGCCATGCCCCTTGGGCTATACCCACCCTACTGGAATGACGGAGTACAAGCTCTGTCTAGGTCTTCTCCCTTGCTCCCCGCTCCCCTGCTTCTTTTGACACTCAACAAACAACAGAAATTCACCGAATTGTGGCTGAAAAGTCGGAGCAAATTTTTTTTAAATCTGTGAAAATGCTGCAAATGCAGGTAATGTCAGCAATCCACCCTCGTGTAACTATCAAAACAAATCCTCTAATGTCGCAATATCTGCCGAAATCGTAGTTATTGCTACATACACTTACAAAAACCGCAGATACTATTAGAAAATTCTTACCCCTAGAGTAAGGTAAAACAAAAATATTGGTTTGTCCTTATCTCCTACAGCAAGCCATTGATTACAACCCATTAACAGTTAAATAATTGTGCTGTTTTAGTTAGTACACAAAATCACGAATACTGGGGGGATAAAAAATTATCCCACAAGGCTGAGGCAGGTATTGACAAAATTCTGCCACTATGCAAATAAGCGAAACTTAAGGAGTTTGCCATGCAACGTCAAATGTGCTGGTTATCTAAGTCTGGCAGCGATGGAGAGAAAATATTACATCTGCAAGCCTCGCCTAATCAACCTTGGCGACCCTACACAGCTTTTCCCCAATTTGCAGTACCTGATTATCAAATTCCTGGTGGTTCTAAAGGTTGGGCAACTTATCAAAAACTTCTCAAAGCTGGCTGGACTTTAGTACATAGCGCACGGGCAAATGAGTTTAGCACCAGCAGCTATGCAGAATCAAGGCTGCAAAATTAATAGACATCTGTTAGAAACCACGGGGAAAACCTTGTCCACGAGGGTCAGCTGCTGCTTCTAAATCTCCATCTGCGGTAACAGCGATCGCGTTAGCATTACCCCAAGAGTTACTTTCGTTGATCTGGTGTCCGCGACGGCGTAACTCTTGCAGGGTGAGAGTATCTAAACCCCAACGTTCCACACGTAACTGATCGGGTAACCACTGGTGATGTATGCGCGGGACTGAAACTGCTGCACCTACATCCATTTGGTATTCCAGTACATTCAGGATAATTTGCAATACCTGAGTGATGATGGTGCTACCACCAGGACTACCCACCGCCATGCGGAGACGGCCATTCTCGGTGATAATTGTGGGAGTCATGCTAGATAAGGGAGTTTTGCGAGGTGCGATCTCATTAGCTTCATTTCCCACCAAACCAAAAGCATTAGGGACTCCCGGTGCGGCGGCAAAATCATCCATCTCGTTGTTGAGGACGATACCAGTCCCCGGTGTGGCAACACCTGCACCAAAGCCGAGATTAATGGTAAAAGTCAGACTGACGGCGTTATGTTGCTCATCGACTACGGTGAGATGGCTGGTTTCAGTGGATTCACTCTTAACTAGGGAATTTAAATTAACTGGCTTGACTTGACTTGCAGGTTTCGCCGTTGACATATCAATTTCTTGACGGCGTTTTTTGGCGTAATCCGGGCTGATCAGTTGTTCTACAGGGACTTTGATAAAATCGGGATCACCTAAATATTCTGAACGGTCAGCATAAGCAATTTTCATGGTTTCTACCATTAAATGCAAAGCATCAGGGTGATGCCATCCTAAAGATTGCAAGTCAGTCTCACCGATGATGTTTAACATCTGCAATAAATGTACTCCTCCCGATGACGGTGGTGGCATTGAGCAGATTGTAGCTTGACGGAAATTTCCACAAACAGGAGTCCGCCAAATTGGTTTGTAGGCTTTGAGGTCTTCTAGAGTGATTAAGCCGCCGTTTTTTGCCATGTCAGAGGCGATCGCCCAGGCAATATTTCCGGTATAAAAACTGTGGGGACTGCGGGCAATATCCGTTAAAGTCCGTGCCAAATCACGCTGTATCAGCCTTTCACCTGGTTGATAAAAATCCCCGTTACGAGTGAAAATCTCCCGCATTCCTGGATTATCCAGCACTGTCTGGAGGCGTGTTTGCTTGGATAGTACACTTCTGAGAATAAAGCCATCTTGAGCCAGTGCGATCGCAGGTTTTACCACTTCTGCCCAAGGTAACTTACCATACTGACGATGCACTTCATACATTCCGGCTACGGTTCCTGGTGTCGCCACAGCTAAATAGCCAATTACACTTGCATTGGGACGCACCTTACCTTCTGCATCCAAATACATATCTTTTGTCGCTTTCAGGGGTGCGCGTTCCCGAAAATCCAAAGCTTTGATTTCGCCAGTTTTCCCAGAGTGCATCAATAAAAAGCCGCCACCACCAATTCCGGCTGAAAACGGTTCAACTACAGAAATGGCAAAAGTTGTCGCCACAGCCGCATCAATAGCGTTACCACCTAGGCGCAACATCGCAATTCCTGCATCACTGGCTAGAGGATGGGCTGAAACCACCATACCCTTTTTACTGCGTAGGGGTGATGTAATAGTGGCTATGGCGGCTTGGCTGTAAATAATCAGGCTACAAGAAAAGATGGCGATCGTAATCCGTCGGGATACAGCAAAAATAGGCATTTTTTATCCTTTTAATGGGGAGTAGGGAGTGGGGAGTGGGGAGTGGGGAGTGGGGAGTGGGTTAAAAACCTTTTGGTGTCTAAGTTTGATTATCTATTTATGTCTTAACCTCCTTGGCGGTTGCTATACAATGACTATGGCCAATTGTGGAAAGACACAGAAGAAAATGTCATTGTGATTCAGCCAAAACAGATTTAATATGAAAACCAACTTCTGGAAATTTATTGTTCGTTGTAGAGATGCGAAAAATCGTGTCTCTACATTTATTACTTCCCAAAATAAGTGCATCTAGAACTTGATCACAAAAACCACTTTACACTAGGATGACAAACCCTGAGATTTGCGAAACTCGCGCACAACAGTTTTAATATCCTGTAGTTCACCTTCAACTAAATTGTTTAATTCTCGCATTTTATCGGCTGTCATTTGTCCAGAAAGTTGATTTATTGCTGTTCTTAATTGCGGATATTTCTTCAAAGTTTCTTTACGGATAATGGGCGCAGCTTCATAAGGTGGAAAATACTGTTGATCATCTTTAAGTACCACCAATCCCAGGCGGGAGATTTGCCCATCTGTAGAATTTCCTGCTATCATATCCACTTGTTTTTGAATCAACGCTCGATATATTAAACCCAAGTCCATAATTTGGGGAGGTCTGGCAAAACTTAGACCGTAGGTTTTCGCTAATCCTGGAAAACCATCTTCCCGTTCTAAAAATTCATAACCGAACCCACCACGCCATTGAGGTGTATATTTAGCAGATTCTGTGAGAGTTTGAATGTTGTAGCGTCTAGCATCTTCACCGCGAACAATCATGGCAAATGTATTTTCAAACCCTAAACTGGGCATCACTTCTAAATTAAATTTTTCTGCATATGCCTGTTTTAACTGCTGATAAACTACTTTTGGATCATTAACTGCTGGTTGTTTTAAAATTCCAGTAAAAGCCGTGCCTGTATACTCAATATAAGCATCAATTTGTCCGGCAAGAATAGCATTATGGCAGACAAAGGAACCACCTAAACGGGGACGACGCGTGACTGTTAAATCAGTATTATCTTCAATTTGCTGGGCTAAAAGTTCCCCTAAAATATCTTGTTCAGTAAAATCTTTGGAAGCAATAACAATATCACCAGCACTGCTCGTAGTAGGATTAAAATTACAACTAGCGATCGCTACTGCCATCACACAAGTTAAAATACATAATATCCAGAATCTCTTCATAATTTTCTAATAATTCACCCCTAAGTATTGTAGGGTGCGTTAGGATGAAGTCCGTAACGCACCATTATTAAGGCTTTGGTGCGTTACGCTACCGCTAACACACCCTACTTGTCTGTAAGCGCAAAGCGCAGGCTACGCCAACAAAAATCAAATAGTAGTCCTATATATTTATCTATGTTTATCTGTGGTGTCTAACTTCCACAATCACCAAACCTCATGAGCAATTCAAGCTTTAACCTTTAATTTTTTCTCCAACAAACCAATACTCAAGTCAGCGAGTAATGCAATAAACGCCGCCGGTACTGCGCCAGCTAAAATTAATTGATTATTCACCACTGAAATTCCGCGAAAAATAAACACGCCCAAACCCCCAGCACCAATGGCGGCGGCAATTGTGGCAATTCCTATGGCAATGACTGTTGCTACCCGCACACCTGCCAAAATTACCCCCATTGCTAAGGGAATCTCTACTTGTAACAACAATTGTCTATCTGTCATTCCCATACCTCTCCCAGCTTCCCGAATCGCCGGATCTACCCCAGTTATACCAGTATAAGTATTGCGGATTATCGGCAGAAAGGAATATAAAGTCAGGGCAAAAATTGCTGGTACGACCCCAATACCGCCAATTACCGGGACTGGAATCAGTAACCCAAATAATGCCAAACTGGGGATAGTTTGCAGAATATTGGCAATACCGAGAATCGGTTGGCGCAGGTGAGTTTTACGGGTGATTAAAATACCTAAAGGAATCCCAATCAGTGTAGCAGTGGCGATCGCAATACTCACCATAAATAAGTGTTCTAGGGTATGGCGCAGGATTTCTGGGGCATACTTGATCAGGAAAAAGTCTTTCATAAAGTCTCTTGCAGTGATTGCAGACATTGGAGAAAAGCTAGGCTTTCTGGATGTGGCGATCGCTTAAATTCATCCTTTGTCCCTAATACTACCAATTCTCCCCCACACATCAACCCAATTCGGGAAGCTAAAACAAAGGCTTCTTGAATGTCATGGGTGACAAACACCACAGTTTTGTTTAATTCCTGTTGTAAACGGCGAAATTCTTGTTGCAGTTCTAAGCGCGTAATCGGATCGAGTGCGCCAAAAGGTTCATCCATCAATAATACTGGGGGATCGGCAGCTAATGCTCTAGCTACACCGACTCGTTGCTTTTGTCCTCCCGAAAGTTCATGAGGATAACGCCCCGCAAATTGTGCAGGATCTAAGCCTACCATCTGCAACAATTCATAAACCCGCATTTTAATTTGCTTAGGTTGCCAACCGAGTAAATTCGGCACTAAACCCACATTACGTTCTACTGTAAAATGGGGAAATAAACCAGTTTCTTGGATGACATAACCAATATTGCGCCGCAATTTAATTTCATCCCATTCAGTTGTGGGAATGCCATTAAATAATACTTCGCCTTGTGTAGGTGTGAAGAGGCGATTGATTAACTTCATTGTCGTAGTTTTACCGCTACCACTACGTCCGAGTAAGACTAAAGCTTCTCCCTGGCTAATGGAGAAATTGAGATGAGATACTAAAGGGCGATGGTTGCGGCTAAATGTAACATCGCGGAATTCCACAGCAATTGGTTTTTGTGGTTGCATATTAAGTTGATTTTTGCAGGTACTTATTCACTACTTATGCCAAAAGTTCAGGTTAACGGCATTGATTTGTTCTACGACATCAAAGGAGAGGGTGAACCTTTACTATTAATTGCTGGTTTCTTATGCGATCACTCCTATTGGTCGTTAATCATGCCATCGCTCGTTGCCCAATATCAAGTTATTCGTCTGGATAATCGCGGCATGGGGCGCAGTTCTGCCCCCGATAGTCCCTATAATATGCAGCAGATGGCAAAGGATGTCGCCGCATTACTTGATCACATTGGCATCGAGCAGGTAAATTTAGTCGGTCATTCGATGGGTGGTCAAATTGCCCAAGAACTGGTATTGGCACACCCTGAAAGGGTAAAAAGTCTAATTTTGCTTTCAAGTCTAGCCAAGGGTGATGGCAGATTCAATCATGTGATTGAGACATGGGGTGACCTCCCCTGTCATATAGACCTGAAGCTTTATGAAAAGCTTGTATTTCCCTGGATATTTACCGATGAGTTTTATGCCATTCCAGACATGGTAGAAGAACTAATCGAGTGGGCAGTCAATTATCCCTTTGCACCAGCAACACATACACTCTATCATCACAGTAGAGCTATCCTGAGCAGTGATACACAAGACCGACTGCATAACATTCACTGTCCGACTCTGATTTTAGTTGGCAGACAAGATATTCTTACCCCAGTTAAATTTTCTGAACAACTAGCTCAAGGTATTCCCCACGCGGAACTAGTAGTGTTCGACCGTGGCGGTCATGGCTTTTTGATTGAGTCCTCGGATACAATAATTTCCGCCATGCTGAAATTTTTAGGAAAATTGCCGTAATTAATGTAAATAAAAATGTCAAATTTTTAAGTGATTTGGATTCTAGTGAATGTGGGTAACTGGGATAATAGTGGCATATTATTATAGGTAGGCATTGGTCACCCTATTAATCCTCAAGGATACCAATATAAACATGACAGACTTTAGAGAGCTGCAAGAATGGGAAAAAGCGCACGAATTAACCGTTGCAGTCTATGAAATTACTAAAACCTTTCCAGAAGAGGAATTACTGGGGCTAACACAACAAATTCGTTTAGCTTGTGCGGCCATTCCCATTAAGATAGCTCAGGGATGCGATCGCGATGACTATGAAATGCAACTGGATTTTCTGGAAATGGCGCGGGATTCAGTGATTGAGGTGGAATATTACCTGCTGCTTTGCTTTGAGTTGCATATGCTGGATTCGTCTGATTATGATCTTCTCATCAGTGACGTGGTAGAAGTCAAGGAACTGCTAGCATCTTACATTGACAAGCAAAGTCACAATTTTGATGAATAGTCGGGTTATTAACCTCCTTCCCCAACACCTGCAAACTATCTACACTCATGCGGAAAGTACCTACCCAGAAGAATGCTGTGGTCTAATTCTCGGTCATCTGGGTAGGGAGGGCAAAACTGTCATCGAAGTCATACCCACAGAAAACGCTTGGAATACCCAAGCCGATGAGTTTCCCGATGAACACACATTACAGAGTACCAGAAGACGATATGCGATCGCTCCCCAAGTCATGTTACAAGCCCAAAAAGCCGCACGCGATCGCAACTGGAATATTATCGGTATATACCACTCACATCCTGACAATTCCGCTACACCTTCAGAATGCGATCGCCGATATGCTTGGGCCGAATACTCATATATAATAGTTTCCGTTCTAAACGGCAAAGCTGCAAAAGTCCAAAGTTGGATTCTTGATGATCATCACCAGTTCCAACCAGAATTAATTGAAAACATAATTTAAAAATATCGTTTTTCGATAAGATCAATATTCCTCGCTGATCTACCTAACTTTTATGCTCAATCCCAACCTGGAAGAAATCCAGTTGACCAAAGACGATTATGAACGCTACTCCCGCCATCTAATTTTGCCAGAAATTGGACTAGAAGGACAGAAGCGTTTAAAAGCTGCAAGTGTGTTGTGTATTGGTACTGGGGGACTAGGTTCGCCATTACTTTTATATCTTGCAGCCGCAGGTATCGGACGCATTGGTATTGTGGATTTCGATATCGTCGATACTTCCAACCTGCAACGCCAAGTCATTCACGGTACATCCTGGGTAGGTAAACCCAAGATTGAATCAGCAAAAAACCGAATTCATGAAATTAACCCCCATTGTCAGGTTGATTTATACGAAACTCGCTTGAGTGCTGAAAACGCCCTGGATATCATGAAACCTTACGATATCGTCGTGGATGGTACTGATAATTTCCCCACCAGATATCTCGTGAATGACGCTTGCGTATTGCTCGATAAGCCGAACGTCTACGGTTCCATTTTCCGCTTTGAAGGGCAAGCCACGGTCTTTAACTACGAAGGTGGGCCGAACTATCGTGACTTGTACCCAGAACCACCACCACCAGGAATGGTTCCTTCCTGTGCAGAAGGAGGCGTACTCGGTATTTTGCCTGGAATGATTGGCATTATTCAGGCTACAGAAACAGTAAAAATTATCACAGGAAAGGGTAACACCTTAAGTGGACGATTACTGTTATACGATGCCTTAGAAATGAAATTCCGCGAATTGAAACTTCGTCCTAATCCCATTCGCCCAGTTATTGAAAAGCTGATAGACTACGAACAATTCTGCGGAATTCCGCAAGCTCAGGCAGAGGAGGCCAAACAGCAGATGGAAATGTCAGAAATGACCGTTAAAGAATTGAAAGAATTAATAGATAGCGGTGCAAAGGATTTTGTGCTGTTGGATGTCCGTAATCCTCATGAATACGAAATTGCCAAAATCCCTGGTTCTGTATTAATCCCCTTACCAGATATTGAAAATGGCGACGGGGTAGCCAAGGTAAAAGAAATACTCAATGGACACCGCTTGATTGCTCATTGTAAGCTGGGCGGACGGTCTGCCAAAGCTTTGGGTATCCTCAAGGAAGCGGGGATTGAGGGGACGAATGTTAAAGGCGGAATTAACGCTTGGAGTAAGGAAGTAGATCCTTCAGTTCCAGAGTATTAAAATGTTTTAAACAGAGTAACGCAGAGATTTCACGTTTATTCTCTGCGCCTCTGAATTCAGCGCAACTTTTTTGATTTATGCAAAAAATTGTAGATTGGGTTGAGGTAACCAAACCCAACACTACCAATAATGTCCTGTTTTAAGCTTGTCAGTCCAGTAGGGTCTGTTATGGCTTTAGCCTAACGCACCGTCTTCTGGTCTTGGTGCCGTACTCTCCTCGATAACACACCCTACTTGTGTGTTTCATAAATCAAATAGTAGTCCCATATTAGATAATTAAACCAACAGGAAATAACAATGGATGATTTTTTGTTTTTAACCCGTGTATTCCCATCAGTTGATATTTTTGTAGGATTAAAACCAGCTTTAAAAAGAAATACAAAAGGCAAAACCATTTTTAGTTGTTTTGATGTCGATGACAAATTAGTAGCGAGTCGGGTATTAAAAGAAGCAAGAGGTCTAAAAAAACTGGCGGTTCCTTCAATAACTCATAAGATACATATTAAATCATTCAATGAAGATTACTATCTTGCGGATGTCAAATTAATGATTGAGGACTGTATTAAAGATAAAATTGCCTACGTTAAAAGAGATTATGGGTTAACACCTGAAGAATATTATCAAGAAATACTAGAAACTCGTGCAAAAGCAAGTTTAGTTAAAGAAGTGGCTGTAAGAATTGATGAGTCCGATTTTTCAGACAGTGAGGAATTTGTAGTTAATACCAATTTAATATAAAGATGCATAAATAGAATTTAAGCATAAATCCAGTTCCCCTCCTCGCTGGCGCTATCGTGTACACAACACAAGTCCTGCCTGTCTGCGTTTGAGCCTGTTCTGCCCCCTAAATCCCCCAAGTTTGGGGGACTTTGAAAATTCTTGTTCCCCCAGAATTGGGGGTTAGGGGGCGATTCGATCACTTGTGTGTACACCGTAGCCTCGCTTGCGGGGAGGGGTAGAAATAATATGCAACTGCACAAATAATTGGTATAAGAGTGAGTAGATAAAACCAGCTTCTACAGCGGTAAAAAACGGGTTCACCTACTGATGAACGAGCGTAAAATATTTAAGTATTACAGAGTATTTGCAGTTAATGTGCTTTCCCTGCGCCCAAATATAGTTCACCTACTTTGGGATTATGCAATAATTCTTGACCAGGGCCTGATATAGCATCGCGTCCAGATTCAAGTACATAACCACGGTCAGCCATTTCTAAGGCTTTACGGGCGTTTTGTTCTACTAAGACAATTGCTGTACCTGTTTGATTAATTTGTTTAATTTGCTCGAAGACTTGCGTTACTAGGATGGGGGATAATGCCGCAGAAGGTTCATCCAATAGCAGCAAACTAGGTTCCAACATCAAAGCTTTGCCCATAGCTAACATCTGACGTTCCCCACCTGATAGCGTACCAGCACGTTGACGACGGCGATCGCTTAATCTCGGAAACATGGCAAAAATTTGATCTTTCAGCGGTTTCAGGGGTACATCGCGCACAAAAGCCCCCATTTCTAGATTTTCCTCAACACTCAGGGAAGAAAAAACATTGGTTAGCTGTGGTACATAGGACATTCCCTTCCTGACGATTTCATTGGACTTTAACCCAGCAATATTTTCATCTTTAAAGGTAATTGTGCCTGTGTGTGGAGTTAAAAGCCCAAAAATTGTTTTGGCTAAGGTCGATTTACCCGCACCGTTGGGGCCTATCACTGTCACCAATTCACCTGGTTGAACACAAAAATTCACCCCTTGCAGGATATCTATATCTTTGCTGTATCCGGCGTGAACATTTTGAACTTCTAGCAGTGATGTAGAACTCTTTACTGAACCTGACATAAAATCCTTTGAAGTTTCTGATTTGCAGTAAGCGCTCTTTGCATCCTACCTTGTGGGTATGCCTCTCGAACGTCTGTGAGATTTGCCTTTGTCATAGGCTTTAGCTTACACAGGCGCTTTGCTCAGGCAAACCCGACCACAAAGTTGTATGGTCACTTAATTCTCTAAGGGTATTTATAAATTTGCAGAAAAGTTGCCAATGATGACAATTATTCTTTTAATAAAAAATATTAGCATTAACTTTACATAAGTTTTCAGGCAAAGACGTTGGACGCAAAGTCTTACCTTCTTGCAGTCGATGTGTGAGTTTTATTTGCTGAACCCCTGATGTACCACAAGGCTGACTTCCACTCCTATATAAAAATTTGAGAACAGAAAATTTTTTGGGTTTCTGTCCTCAACTACTGGGCTTCCGCCTTCAATCAGTCTAAAAACTATGCAGTTTTTGCTGTTTGCTTACGGCGCGCTGCGAAGTAGATTCCCATTAAGGATAAAGCAGCTAAACTACCAGGTTCAGGAACTGAAGTAGGTGGTGGTGGTGTAGGGTCGTCAAAAGTAACTACAACTGGTGCTAGCGTCTCCAGATTATTACCAGCTTCTCCAACGTAAAGATATAGTGGGCCTGAAGGAAGGGCGCTAGTCAGGTTAAATAGAACTTGACCACCATCACCTAAGCTGACAAATCCGCCCGCTTGTTGGGGAGTTGTAGCGAACACAAAAGCATCAACAGTGTTCAGTGTAGCAACTGCGTTATTAATATTGCCGCCAGTAGTACCAAATAAAGCTGGGTCAACAGGAGCGCGCTGGGTTCCTGGAGTAAACACAGGGTTGGCTGCAAAAACGTTTAATGGTGTAGCCGTGTTGATGTCTACGGCATTGTTAATCAAGGTGGTGCTGATTTTGATGGCATCTAAATCAAAACCACTAAATTGACCAGGAAGTCCAGTCTGGCCATTTCCATCGGCAATCAGAATGGAAGTGATATCGTTGATACCGGATAAATCAGCCCGGAAAATTCCACTAACTGTAGGTTGACTATCAGGAGCCGTTCCCGTTGTGAAAAAACCGTTTAGTGGTGTGAAGTTAACACTCAATGTTGCAGCTGAAGCTGCTTGAGCCGACATTAAAGTAATTGCTGAAGTAGCCAGACCCAACGCTACTATCTTAGAAATGGTGCTTGTACTGTTTTTGATCATAAGTTTTGCGTATGGCTAGCAGGATATACCGTTTACACGGTTTCTTGTATCACTCGATCAATCATACCTGCCAGGTGAGAAATTTGACTAGATATTTTTACACACTTTACAGAAAATTTATACAGATACTAGCATAGTGTTATATATGTATAGTATCAGAATGTAATCCCACGATGGATTTACTGCAAAAACAGGCAAAATTGAAGTGTTTCAAATGCCTGTAATCATCAACAATTTGGGCTAAGATTTAAATTTACGGTGTTTTTTGCAGATCAGGTCGTTCTTCGGGAACGATCGCATCGGCTACAGGGCAAACTTGGATACATATACCACAATCGATACAGGTGGCAAAATCAATCCAATACCAATCTGTTCCCTTGACATTTTTTCCTGGACCTTCATGAATACAAGCTACTGGACAAGCATCTACGCAGTCAGCAACACCTTCGCAAACATTAGTAACAATGGTGTGCGGCATTTTTTCGATTCCCTTTCTTTCGGATCAGCTTTATCTAGCCTAGCAGGGTACTGGGGGAGATGGCAGAGATTTTTTCTGAGTTCTTAGTTTCTAATTTCTCCGAAATGTCAATTCAATCACTGGCAATTTGGGTTTTTCACCTCACCCCAGACCCCTATGGGAGAATCTGACCCAAGTCAAAGACGGGGTGAGGTGCTGTCTAGTTAATTCTTAACTAAGGCAATGATTCGCTTTCGATGGAACCATCAGATTTAATCCAAGCAATTTTGGCAATGCCGCGATCGCTTGCGTATTCTCTAATAGCTTCCACATCTCTGCCACCTAAATCCATTTCTACCCGGACTAAATCTGTAGAATCACGCAGTTTTTGGGCGTGGGCAAAGGCCGCAGCTTCAACATTTGCTGTCTGGGCTACTACTAACCAGTTACTGGCTGGGGTTGACTGTGGTAATTGCTGAGTAGTTAAGAGAATTTGGTATAAATCCTCGATATTAAGTACGAAACCAATACCGGGAATATCTTCGCCTTGGGGATGATATAGCCCCAAAAGCTGGTCGTAGCGACCACCACGCCCTAAAACTCTGGCTTGTGAATCAGTATCGCTGACGATTTCAAAGACTATACCAGTATAGTAGTCTATGGTTTGGATGAGGCTAAGATCAAGAATTAAAGGAAAGTCCCCTTCTGATTCTAATAACTCTACCACAGATTTGAGGTTATGTACAATCTCTTGTTGCGCTGGATCTAAACCGAGGCTACTGACTTTTTGCAAGACATCTGCACTGTCACCACGGAGATCCATCATGATTCTGGCGCGATCGCGCAGTTGCTCATTCAAGGGTAAAGTATCGATGGCAATGCGATCAAGATGGGCGATCGCACTCCGAACTTGACCTCGGATATTCACCGGAAAAGCATCCAGAAGCGATCGCGTAATTCCCGCTTCGCCCAAAATTAAATGCCAATCTTGCAAACCCAGTGCAGCCAGACAATTTCTCGCCAATAGTAGCACCTCGGCATTTGCCAACAATCCGCCCACACCTAACAACTCAACCCCAGATTGATAAAACTCTTGCTGGCGATTGTGCCTGTTTTCCCAGGTACGGCGGAAGACATTGGCATTGTAGTACAACCGTTGTGGATAGGTAACATCTGCCATGCGCGTAGCCACTGCACGAGCAATAGAAGCTGTCAACTCTGGACGCAATCCTAATTCTTCATCTTCACCATTTTGCAGTTGAATTACCATCTGGCGTTGAATTGCTTCTCCCGCCATCAAAGTATCCATGCGTTCTAATGTTGAAGTGATAATCCTGTGATATCCCCAACGATGAAACACCTGCTGTAACCTATCTTCAATCCAGCGTTTTTGAGCCACATCTAAAGGTAATAAATCCCTGGCTCCCGCTGCTGGTTGATACACCATTATTTTTTCTTCCCACCAAACAAACCACCAAACAAACCCCCACCTCCAGACTTATCTGGTTGTTTACTTCCATCATCAGGAGGTGAAGTTACTTTCGAGCCACTGGATTGTTGCCCTAAAGCCTTTTCTATTTTAAGTTTCCATGTCAACGCTATTTCATTATTGGGATCTAATTTCAAAGCATGATCAAAATGAATTTTTGCCATCTTCATCTGATTTTGCTTCAAATATATCAAGCCCACCAAACCATGACAGTGACTATTTTTAGGATCTAGCTTCAGCGCATCCTGCAACTCCACACTGGCTTGACTCAATTGGTTTTTGTCAATAAACTCTTGAGCGCGACGGATATACTGAGCTACTACAGGTGAATCTTCTTTGACGGTGGGGGGTGGTGGTGGCGGTGCTGTATTTGCCTTTGGCGGGGATGAAATAGTTGTGGGTGTAGGCGATGACGGTGGTGGGGTGGAAGCCTGGGCAGCACTCCGCATGAGATAAACTAAATTTAACTCACTGACTTGGGAGATGATTTGAATTGATTGCTTTAACGAATCATATTGGATTTCAGCGATTTTAGCGATCGCAGTTTTGTAAAAATGCTCAATATTCGGAGTATTCACTAGTTGTTTAGCCAAGTCGCTAGTCACTTCTACTGAGGTAGAGTCTTGTACTAGGCGCTTGCCCATTTGAGACAAAACTATAATGTATTCTGAGTGAATGCTTTCTTTGGAAAGATTTTCATAAGCTGGGTTAACCCACTTTGATAACAATTGATGAGCTAGCTGTTTTTTCTCATCTGAGACGATCACGCTGCTATCCGGGTGCAACCTGCGGGCAATTTGCAGATACCGTTTACGTATTTGCTTGACATCCGCGTCAACGGGAACACATAAAATAGCGTGATAGTCTATGAAATCATATTTAAATAATCCACGATCTATTTTTAAAGGCATAGAGCGGTTTTGCACTAAAAGAGCTTGACCTTTTGTTTAGTTTACTTTGCTTCATCGGTAATTGGTCAATAACAAATAGTCAGATACCAGGTATAAATTACCAATTTTCCCATTCCCCTCACTTCCAACTCGATAAAGGCCGAACTTCAACCAACTCACGACTTAGCTTGTTATGAATATTACCATTAGTAGCCAGAATTCGGCCTGATTCAATCTGGAAAAGAGTACCATCATAGGCAGTAACTTCACCTCCAGCTTCTCGCAATAACACTACACCAGCGACCACATCCCAAGGAGAAATTCCCCGTTCCCAGTAACCATCAACACGCCCACAAGCAACATAAGCCAAATCAAGGGCGGCGGAACCGCTACGCCTCACCCCTTGGGTAAGATGAGTCAGGTGACAAAATTCTGCGTAGTTGTTATCCGATGTTTCCCGGCGGTCATAGGCAAATCCCGTTACCAGTAAGCTTTTACTCAGTTCAGATATTTCTGAAACTTTGATAGAATGACGGTTTCGGGTTGCGCCTAAGCCAGTCGCCGCGCGAAATAGCTCATCATGTAAAGGGTCATAGATGACACCAACTTCCGGGACACCATTAACTAATAACCCAATGGAAACCGCAAAAGCCGAGTATTGGTGAGCGAAATTGGTTGTACCATCCAAAGGGTCAATCGCCCAGAGGTATTGATTATCTTGATTTCCTAATTTTCCTGATTCTTCAGCCAGGATAGAATGTTCGGGAAAGTGGCGACGCAAAATTTCCAAAATCACTGCTTCCGAAGCTTGATCAGCAACAGTGACTAAATCCCCAGGGCGACCCTTCTCGGTGATAGCATCTTCTAACTTACCCAAATACCCTTGCAAAACCGCACCCGCAGCCAACGCCGCTTCTGTAGCAATATCTAGAAAATTTTGTAAATTAGTCATTGGTTATTAGTCATTAGTCATTGGTCATTGGTCATTAGGAAGTCACCGTCTTCTCCCCCCTGCTCCCTGCTCCCTGCTC
>NZ_CAWQOY010000001.1:0-19049 GCF_963896525.1 Nodularia sp. LEGE 04288 | reverse complement strand
GCTCCCTGCTCCCCTACCTCTTTCCCCCCACTCCCTAATGTCCCGTTCTGGATACACTCTCCCGGTTTTTGCCTGTGCTTCCGCTATTGCGGCGTTACACTGGTTACGCCATCGTCAACCTCTCACATCTGTGTCGGTGGATTTGATTTCACCAGCGCAATTAGCAGAAATACCCATTGAACAGGTAGCAGGATTATCTGAAAAAATGGCTTTGGCTATTACTCGCAGTGAACCAGGTGATAATCTCGATTTAACTAGAAATACACCAATTTGGGCGTTGGTGGAATGGAGAACCGGAGATGGCGAAAAGGTGATGATTCACGGTGGTGAAGGCATTGGTAAGCAGCTAAATGCTGATAATCAGCCGGCGATTTATGCTTATGCTCAAAGGCTGCTACAAGAAAACCTCAGCCGAATGTTAGCACCTGAAGAGAAAATCACGGTGAGTATTATTCTACCTGAAGGGCGATCGCTTGCTGTTCGCACCTCTAATTCGGCTTTTGGTGTGGTGGAAGGACTTTCGCTATTGGGGACAACTGGGATTTCTCAACCTTTAAGTACACCAGATCAATTAGCATCTTTTCGCCGCGAATTACAAGACAAAGCCAGTCGGTTTGAAACTTTGGTCTTTTGTATTGGCGAAAATGGTCTAGATTTGGCGCGTACACTCGGTATTAATCCGGAACAACTGGTAAAAACGGCTAACTGGCTGGGACCACTGTTAGTAGAAGCTGATGTCTTGGGTGTTAAAGAAATCTTATTATTTGGCTATCACGGGAAGCTGATGAAATTAGCCGGGGGAATTTTTCACACCCATCATCACTTGGCTGATGGCCGGCGAGAGATTTTATCTGCCCATTGCGCCCTCGTGGGTTTAAAGTCAGAAGATATACATACTGTCTTTCATAGTCCTACAGCTGAAGCGGCATTAAAATATTTAAAATCCTTAGATGCTGAGATAGGTAGTGATTGGGTGAATCAAGTTTATAGTGCGATCGCACAAGCTATTGATACCCGTTCTCTAGAATACATTCAAAGCCATAGTAGTAGAGGTCAAGATACCACAGTCTGCGGCTCGATTCTCTTTGATCGCGATCGCCAAATTATCCTCAAGAGCAAAATCGGTGGTATCTTAATGGAAAAATTGTGTTAATTTATTATGAATAATCATAAATAATCCAAATACATATTTTTTTCCGTAGTCATTCTCAGTTAAATCATTGTTTTTAATACTATGCCATTAGCATAGGCTAGCGATGGGCAAAGCCCCGCCTCCGGCGATCGCGTTCAACCTCGCGTTTGTTGGCTATCCACTCAACCAACCATTTACCAGCTCAACCAGGCGATAAGTGGGATCTATAGACCACAGAACGAACATCTACCTTACATCTACAACTCCCCCCATCATGAATACAGCGGTGACTCTACAAACCGAACAAGCGCCTCAAACGGAAAATTTGGGGCGGCTAGATCGTCAAATCATTGTAATTCTAGACTTCGGATCACAATATTCGGAACTGATTGCTCGTCGTATCCGAGAAACTCAAGTATACTCCGAAGTTCTCTCTTATCGCACGACACCTGAACATTTACGAAAACTCAATCCCAAGGGCATCATTCTTTCCGGTGGACCCAGTTCAGTTTATGATGATCACGCTCCCCATTGTGATCCAGAAATCTGGAATTTAGGCATTCCCATCCTCGGTGTTTGCTATGGAATGCAGTTGATGGTGAAGCAACTTGATGGGGAAGTAGCCAAAGCTGATCGAGGCGAGTATGGCAAAGCATCATTATATATAGATGACCCCACCGACTTATTAACTAACGTCGAAGATGGGAGTACCATGTGGATGAGTCACGGGGATTCAGTCACCAAAATGCCCCCAGGGTTTGAATTGTTAGCCCATACGGATAATACACCCTGTGCGGCGATCGCAGACCACGAAAAGAAACTATATGGTGTCCAGTTCCATCCCGAAGTAGTACATTCCCTCGGTGGTTTACCATTAATTCGCAACTTTGTTTATCATATCTGCGATTGTGAACCCACCTGGACAACAGAGGCTTTTGTTGAAGAAGCAATTCGGGAAATTCGCGCCAGAGTTGGTGATAAGCGGGTACTGTTAGCATTATCTGGGGGCGTGGATTCATCTACCCTGGCATTTTTGTTGTATAAAGCCATTGGGGAGCAATTGACCTGTGTGTTTATTGACCAAGGCTTTATGCGGAAATTAGAGCCAGAAAGGTTATTGAAACTATTTAAAGAACAGTTTCACATTCCTGTAGAATATGTCATGGCGCGCGATCGCTTCTTATCCATGATTGAGGGGATCACAGATCCCGAAGAAAAACGCCGCCGTATCGGACATGAATTTATCCAGGTATTTGAAGAAACATCCAAACGCCTGGGACACTTTGATTATTTAGCACAAGGTACTCTGTATCCCGATGTCATCGAGTCCGCTGATACCAACGTAGACCCCCAAACCGGCGAACGGGTAGCAGTAAAAATTAAGAGTCATCATAACGTTGGTGGTTTACCGAAAGACTTGCGGTTTAAACTTGTAGAACCATTGCGGAAACTCTTTAAAGATGAAGTCCGTAAAGTGGGGCGTTCCATTGGTTTACCAGAAGAAATTGTCCAACGCCAACCCTTCCCCGGCCCTGGTTTAGCAATTCGTATCTTAGGTGAAGTCACCCCCGAACGATTGAATATTCTCCGTGATGCTGATTTAATTGTTCGCCAAGAAATTAACAAACGTGGTTTATATCACGATGTTTGGCAAGCCTTCGCCGTATTATTACCGATTCGGAGTGTCGGCGTTATGGGCGACAAACGTACCTATGCTTACCCCATTGTCCTCCGCATTGTCACCAGTGAAGATGGTATGACTGCTGACTGGGCGCGGATACCTTACGATATATTGGAAGACATTTCTAACCGCATTGTTAATGAAGTGAAAGGTGTTAACCGTGTGGTTTACGATATTACCTCCAAGCCACCTGGAACCATAGAATGGGAATGATTTTCAGGTAACTTAAAGCACATACATAAGGACACAGGGTAAAACTTTTTCTCTGTGTCCTGCGTTTTTTGGTTGTTAAATCTATGTTTGGCGAAGGACAAAAATTATCTGCCGCATTGGTTGCTGTTATTTATCGCAACCGCCAAAAAGGTTAAGACATAAACGGATAAGTAGGTCGGCGTAAATAAAGTGTCATTGGTCATTGGTCATTGGTCATTAGTCATTAGTCATTGGTCATTGGTCATTGGTCATTAGTCATTGGTCATTGGTCATTGGTCATTAGTCATTGGGAAGTGACCGTCTTCTCACCCCTGCTCCCTGCTCCCTGCTCCCCTGCTCCCTGCTCCCCTGCTCCCCGCTCCCACACCCTATTCCTCAGACAGATAATTTTTTCGTTACATTTTTTTACATATAATTATTAAAAGTGATAAATACCCAAATATTCTTATGTCTGACCCTTTAACGAAACTGACTTATCAGACCTTTCAACAAGGTAAAAGTTACTTTGGACTAGCTCACAAAACCTTAAGTTCACGGCTGATGAATCTCATTCATCCCACTCTAGGGCAAAAGGGCAAACCTATTCCTAGCGAGGTTTTATTCAAACTTCAACAAAAAATGAATCAGCTGCTAGAAACAGACTGGCAAGATGCTGAAAAAGGGGTATATCCCGAAAGCTTACTGTTTGATAACCCTTGGTCAGATTTTTTCCGCTATTATCCACTCCTGTGCCTAGACATACCTCAAATCTGGGAGCGGGCTGAACAACAGAAATATCAAGAATTTTCGCCGGAAATAGAGACAGATGGCTATCCTAGCTATTATGTGCAGAACTTCCATCACCAAAGTAACGGCTATTTGAGCGACGATTCAGCCAATTTATATGATTTACAGGTAGAAATTCTCTTTAATGGGACGGCTGACCCCATGCGACGGCGGATTCTTGCGCCTCTGAAGGAAGGGCTGAAAGCTTTTAATTCTGTTGCGCCACGACAAGTGCGAATTTTAGATGTGGCTTGTGGTACTGGGCGAACACTGAAGATGATTCGGGCAGCTTTACCTCAAGCATCTCTGTATGGTGCGGATTTGTCCCCGACTTATTTACGTAAGGCAAATCAACAACTATCAGAAATTCCCGGAGAGTTACCGCAACTGTTACAAGCCAATGCGGAAGATTTACCTTACTTAAACGACTATTTCCATGCTGTAACTTCTGTATTTCTCTTCCATGAGTTACCAGCACAAGTGCGGCAAACAGTGATTGAACAATGTTTCCGAGTCACAAAACCGGGGGGAGTATTTGTAATTTGTGATTCGATTCAAAGGAGTGATTCCCCGGAATTGGCTGTGACAATGGATTCTTTTCCAGAAGTCTTTCATGAACCCTACTATCGGGATTATACTCATGATGATTTGGTAGAACGTCTAGAAACAGCGGGTTTTGAGAAAATAGAGATACAAGTTAACTTTATGAGTAAGTATTTTATTGCTCATAAGCCAGCTTAACTGGGATCAAAGGGTGAGTATGTTCGCTCACACCACAATCAATACATTCAGTCAAATGTCAGCTTTTCTTGGCATTTGTGGTGACATTGATCAAGTATCATGCAAGCTGTTTACCCTATTAGTAGGTTGCTTACACGCGGAGGATGGAAGAATGAGGGTTTGGCTTGCTTGTTTTTTAGTGTTGTTCGCTTTGGCAGAACTGTTTGACTGGTTAAAAGCATTTAATCTGCCGTTGCCAATTTATATTTTAGGTGGGGCATTTTTAGCTGTTGCTTCTAACTATGACAAGATTATTGGCTCTTACTTCAGTGATGCAATTATCGAAGCATCACCCGAACAACTCCAGTTAAATTCGCCTAGCCAATCCCTTGATCCTATTTCTTTCGTTAGTCCTGTTGAACAAGTGCAGCAATCGGAAACACAGTTTTAGGGAAGACCAAAAAATAAATTACCCGGAAATTGTCGGCTGGGACAGCGCAAGCTAACTCAGCATTATTCCTGAAGTTTTTGGTGGGTTACGGACTAAAGTCCTAACCCACCCTACAATTTGGAGATTTTTTATTTACCAGTCCCTGAGTTAAGCAATTTTTGAGGGGTTGAGGAAGGAATAGTCAATATAACCCTTTTCGTCGCCTCCGTAGAAGGTGCTGCGGTCAGGTTCATTCAGGGCTGTATCTAACCGCAAACGTGCTGGTAAATCTGGATTGGCAATATACAATGTGCCAAAGGAAACTAAGTCAGCATGACCATTGGCGATCGCATTATTAGCTTTTTCTTTGTCATAACCACCATTGGTAATTAGTGTTCCTTGATAAATAGCCCGGAAATAACTAACTGGAATTGATGTGCCACCATGCCGAATATCTGCTGGTGTGGGTTCCATTATGTGAATATACGCTAATTCAAATTGATTAAGTGCATCAATCACATAGCTAAATGTGGCCTTGGGATTCGAGTCACTGATATTGTTATAGGTGTTGCTGGGTGAGAGCTTAATGCCGACACGATTGCCACCCCAAACGCTACACACAGCCTCTGTAACTTCCAGTATGAATCGCGCTCGATTTTCTATAGATCCACCATAGCGATCGCTACGTTGATTTGCACTATCTTGAAGAAACTGATCGAGCAAATATCCAAAGGCTCCATGAATCTCTACACCATCAAAGCCAGCAGCTAGAGCATTTTTGGCTCCTTGGCGAAATTGGTCAACTACATCGGCAATTTCGTCGGTTTCTAAAGCACGAGGGGTGACAAAGGGTTGAGAACCAGTATAAGTCATGGCATCACCTACAGGAGCGATCGCCGAAGGAGCTACTGGTAACGCGCCATCAGGTTGCAACGAGGGGTGAGAAATTCGCCCAACGTGCCACAACTGTAAAAATATCCGTCCACCTACACTATGTACGGCATCAGTTACCTGCCGCCATCCGTCAATTTGTTCTGGGGAATGAATCCCAGGCGTTGCTGGATAGCCTACTCCTTGGGGTGATACTTGGGTAGCTTCAGTCACAATCAATCCCGCCGTGGCTCTTTGAGCGTAATACTTAGCATTAATGGCAGTGGGGACATTTCCCTCACCAGCACGATTGCGGGTCATCGGAGCCATGACAATGCGGTTAGGCAATGTGTAGGGGCCTAGTTGGACGGAAGCGAATAAATCGGTGCTAGTTAGATTATTCATCAG
Organism: Nodularia sp. LEGE 04288; assembly: GCF_963896525.1. Taxonomy (NCBI): domain Bacteria; kingdom Bacillati; phylum Cyanobacteriota; class Cyanophyceae; order Nostocales; family Nodulariaceae; genus Nodularia; species Nodularia sp. LEGE 04288. The sequence continues at coordinate 12,830 of NZ_CAWQOY010000001.1, read as the reverse complement.
CGTTTGATGTTGGGTTGGATCGTATTTATAAACAAAGTATCGTGCATTTGCCAAAATTTCCCCTGATTGGCTGCTTTTTGTGATTGGGGATAAATTTTAGTTTGGGGAAAATAACAAGAAAATACAAAGTAAATTTGGTTACTAATATGTTGCTGAATCTTTTGGACTATCCTGTAAGCCTCTCCACTGTGAGGACATTGATAATTGCCATACTTAACCAGGACTATAGGTGCATCTATGGTTCCCTGAGTGCGATCATCGCTGTGAAAAATCGGCACGATCAGCCTGTTATGATCATTTATCTGACTCATGGAAAACCTTGCTGGAAAACAATGCTTAAAAGTCTGTGAAAGTCAGCCCACAGGTTCAACCTCGTCTAGGCTTTAATATATACAATCAGTAAAAGTTTGTCCCTATGCCAGGGTTAAAGTTTTCAGCAGATAGAAAGGTAAAGCATAATTTGTCCAGGAGAGTAGGAGATTACCCTAACTTGAGGCTAGGTGTAATTGTTAGCCTTTAATTTCTTGTTGGATTAACAAAGAGGCGATCGCTTCATCGCACCATTCAATCCACATAGTTTCGTAGCGAATACCGCACCGCAGGGTGAGATAAATATGTCGTTGCGGGCGAGACAGATGATCCAAATCGCCAAATTCTAGCTCGCGGGAGCGATAATACTCTAGTTTTTGCTGATGGAATTGCTTACGTCGCTCAATTTCACGGATGAGGATATCTTCAGGAACGATAAACCCACTGCGTACTTTTACGAGTAAATCTTCACGGATTGCAGTTGCTTCCGAGGGTTCGGCAATCCAAGAAATCAATTCTTGCCTACCTGTATCGGTAAGGGAATAGATTTTTTTGTCGGGACGAACCGATTGTGGCAATACTTCCACTTCTACCCAGTCCTTATCCTGCATTCGTGCTAGTTCTCGGTAAATCTGCTGAGAAGTGGCTTGCCAATAGCAACTTACTTTTTCATTAAATTCTTTGCTGAGGTCGTAGCCTGTCCGAGGAGACTGAAGCAAGATGCTGGCGATCGCATGGGCTAGGCTCATAATTCTTTCTTGACATAAACAACTAGTTGCATATACGCTTTCATGTATACAACTATTTTCATAACAATTAGTTGAATATTACAACGCTTCTTGTCAACGTAGCACAAAAATAAGTGGCTAGCTTATGGAAGCCGAAGTTCGGGAAATCGAGGTACAGGTGGGAGAGGAGGCTCTGAAGCATCCCAGAAAGACTGGCGTGAGGAATCTGCTAATTGCGAGTGGGATGATAGTGGCGATCGCCTTCGGAATATATGAACGGTTGTCTGCTGGACAGGAAGTGGCTATTTCTGCCCCGTTGGCAGTGCAAGTCATTAAGCTCAAGCCTGTACAGTCATACCAAGTGACGCGTTTTTATACGGGTGAAGTAGTAGCCACTCGCCGCAGCGAATTGGGCTTTGAGCGGGGGGGAAAAGTCATTGAAATTATCTTCAATCGCGGACAAACTGTAGAAAAAGGCGCAGTCATTGCCCGGTTAGATACGCAAAATCTCCAAGCGCAATTGGCACAATTAGCCGCCGGGCGATCCCGTGCAGTGGCAGAATTACGAGAATTGCAGAATGGTCCACGTAAAGAAACCATTGCCGTGGCGCGTTCTCAAGTGGCAGATATAGAAAATCGGTTGCGGTTGGAAAATATTCGTCGCGATCGCCGCAGTTCTCTGTACGCAGAAGGGGCGATTTCCCGTGAACAGTTGGATGAAGTGGCATTTAATCGAGATGCCCTCGCCGACCGTCTCGCTGCTGCCCAGAGTGAATTAGAAGCGTTGCAAAACGGCACACGCCAAGAACAAATCGCTGCCCAAACCGCAACGGTGGCGCAAATTGCAGCCAGCATGGGCGATGTAGAAATCAATATTGAAAAAAGCATTCTCCGCGCTCCTTTTCGTGGTGTGATCGGGGAACGAAATTTGGATGAAGGCAGTGTGGTACAACCAGGACAGGCCATTGTGCGCCTAGTAGAAAATGTCACCCCTGAAGTAGAAATTGGCGTACCGCCCCAAGTCGTGCAGACCTTGAAAGTGGGGAGTCGTCAACAGGTACAGGTGGGGGAGCAAATTTATGCTGCCCAAGTGCTGGCTCATAAACCAGAGATTAACCCCCAAACCCGGACTCGGACAGTGGTTTTGCAATTGGTTAGTACAGGTCAAACTATGCCAGCATCGGGAGAAATCGCCCGTCTGCAAGTGGAACAAATGGTATCTACCCAGGGATTTTGGTTGCCAGTATCCGCCTTAATTAAGGGAGAGCGCGGATTGTGGTCTTGCTTTGTCACTGCTCCAGAGGGAGAAACCCATCGCATCGAACGGCGGGATGTGGAAGTTTTGTATACCGAAGGCGATCGCGTTTTGGTACGTGGAACCATCGTTGCTGGGGAAGAAGTTGTCAACAGTGGTACTCACCGCTTGGTTTCTGGGCAAATCGTTAAATCAGTGGACAGTGAACAGTGAACAGTTATCACGCCAATTTAATCAGGAATTTCAGGTTAAGACATAAAGGGATAATCAAACTTAGACACCATTCAGGTTTTAACCCACTCCCCACTCCCTACTCCCCACTCCCCAGCTATAACTGATATGGCACAGCTATTCTTTCGCAATTTGCGCTTGCTATTGTTGGCGATTTTTCTGATTGTGGCTTGGGGAACTGTCACCTTTCAATCCCTACCCCGTCTGGAAGATCCAGAACTGACTTCTCGTTTTGCTCTAGTTACTACTTTTTTGCCAGGAGGAACCACTGAACGCACTGAATCTCTGGTAACTGATCCCATTGAAGCCAAGATTGCTGAAATTCCGGAAGTGAAAAGCTATGAGTCCACGTCACGCGCCGGAGTTTCTACCATTGCCATAGATTTACTCGATAGTCTGGGTAAAAATAGTGTACCTTTGGTGTGGTCACGGGTGCGGGATAAGTTGCGGGAGGTGCAAGGGGAATTACCCAACGCAGCCAGTGAACCAAAATTAGATGAGGGAGAAGTGCGTGCCTATGCCCTCCTAGCAGCCCTAACTTGGGAACAGTCTGATGCGCCGAACTACGCCATTTTGCGGCGACGGGCAGAGGTGTTAAAAAATGCCTTGCGATCGCTCTCTGGCACAGATGAAGTGGAGATTTTTGGCGCACCCCAAGAAGAAATCACGGTGAATGTGAATACAGAAACTCTTGCTAGTTTGGGAATTACCGCCTCAGAATTAGCCGGGCAAATTCAACAAAGCGATGCCAAAACTTCCGCCGGACAGTTTCGCGGTGACAATACTCTGCTCTATGAAGTTCAGGGAGAATTGGATACCCTGAACCGTTTGCAGCAAATACCTGTGGGCTGTTCTAACTGTGAATCTAACCGGGAATTTCGCCTTTTGGCAGATATCGCCACTATTGAAAAAGGAATCGCCACACCGCCCACAGAATTAGCATTTACTGCCGGTAAAGCCGCGATCGCCGTTGGTGTTTATGTCCAACCCCAATATCGTCTGGATCGTTGGGCTGTGGCAGCAGAGAAAGCGATTGATAGCTTTCGGGCTGATTTACCCAAAGGGATACAGTTAGAAATTGTCTTTGATCAGAGTCGTTATGTGACTGCGCGGTTAAATAATCTCATCGGTAATTTGCTGTCTGGTGCTTTGATGCTGTTTGTGATTTGCATTATCATGATGGGCTGGCAACAGGCATTAGCTGTCCAGATGGCACTGCCGCTTTCAGTAGCGATCGCCCTAATTGTCATGGGATTATTGGGTATTCCCTTACATCAAATGTCGGTGACGGGGCTAATTGTGGCCTTGGGCATTCTGGTGGATAATGCGATTATTCTCGTGGATGAGATGAATATCCGCCTGAAAGCGGGAATGTCTTTAGAAACTGCCATCACAGAAACCGTGCAGTATCTCCGCGCTCCTTTGCTAGGGGGGACATTAACCACCGTATTCTCCTTTGCACCTATTGCCTTACTTCCCGGTGCAACTGGTGAATTTGTCGGGACAATTGGTTTAAATGTGATTGTGGCAGTGTTGGCTTCGCTGTTGGTGGCATTAACGATTTCGCCAGCGATTACCGCGAAAATTTATCAGTGGAATCATCGTCGCTCCCTCACTACCAAAGGAATGGGAAGATGGGGGGAATCAGGATTTTCTCATCCTGGACTGACGGCCTGGTATCGCCGTTCTTTGCAGTGGTCGTTGCGGTATCCCAAACGCGCGATCGCCTTGACGCTAATTTTTCCTGTATTGGGGTTTACCCTCATGACTACCTTAAGTTTACAATTCTTTCCCCCTGCGGATCGTGAACAGTTCATAGTGGAGTTAGAATTGCCTCCTGCCAGTTCTCTAACGCAAATTCAGCAGCTGACACAAGAGGTAGAAGCCAGCTTACGCAGCCATTCTGAAGTTCAACAAGTGTATTGGTTCTTGGGCAAGAGTGCGCCTAAAGTCTATTACAACCAACTCAATAATCGGGAGAACGAGAGCAGTTTTGCCGGGGCGATTGTGCAGATGAATGGCATTGCTGGCGATCGCTTTATTCGCCAATTGCAAACAGAATTTAACAGTGCCTTTCCGAATGCTCGTGCGTTGGTGCGGTTATTTGAACAGGGGCCACCTTTTGAAGCCCCGATTGAGTTACGAATTTACGGATCTGATGTTGCTCGCCTGCAACAATTGAGTGAGCAAGTCCGGGAAGTTTTGGCAGAAGTTCCCACCATTACCCACATTCGTACCCGTCTCAATGATGTGCTTCCTCAACTCGCCCTAGATATTGACGAACCAGAAGCGCGATCGCGAGGTTTAAGCCGTCTAGAAACTGCACGGCAATTGCAAATCATCACCGAAGGAGTAAACGGTGGCACGATTTTAGAAGATACCGAAGAAGTGCCTGTCCGAGTCCGCCTGAGTAATAGCGATCGCGCTGACTTGAGCCAATTGCAATCGGTGAATCTGCTCACGAGCGATCGCAACGGCTACATTCCCTTAGAAACCATTGGCAAACTGAGTTTAATCCCCAAAAATGCCGCCATCACTCGCAAAAATGGTCTGAGAGTCAGCACCGTCCAGGGCTATCTCACCGCCGGAACCTTACCTGCCAACGCTCTGGCTGATTTTCGCCAACGTTTACAAAACTCTTTCTCCCTACCCCAAGGCTATAACCTAGAATTTGGTGGTGAAGAAGAAGAACGTAACAGCGCCACTGGGGGACTACTCGGCTATGGCATCGTGCTAGGAATTGCCTTAGTGGTAACTCTGGTACTTTCGATGAATTCTTTCGCCCTAGCGGGTTTGATTGGTATCGTGGCGATTCTTGCCATTGGTTTAGGCGGATTATCGATTTGGCTGTTCGGCTATCCCTTTGGTTTTAATCCCATTATTGGTACTGTGGGACTGATTGGGGTGGCGGTGAATGATTCGATTACTGTTCTCACTGCTGTAAAGAGTGATCCCCTAGCCCAGAAGGGCGATTGCCAAGCTATAGTCGAAACCGTCATGCATACTACGCGCCATGTCCTGACAACCACATTCACCACAATGGCAGGTTTTATCCCCCTGATTCTCGGCGGCGGTGGATTTTGGCCTCCTTTAGCAGTGGTAATTGCCGGCGGTGTAGGTGGTGCAACCATTCTCGCCCTTTACTTTATTCCTAGTGCCTATTTATTGTTGCGACCATCGCGCGCAGCGTCAGTGAGGTAGTTTACCATTTTCCCATAGCTACTGAAGACTGACAATTCCCCGCTTCAGGGCTGTAATCACGGCTTGAATGCGATCGCTTACTCCCAATTTACTGTAAATATTATTGACATGGTACTTGACAGTACCCTCTGATATCTGCAACACCACACCAATTTCTTGATTGCTTTTACCAGTAGTGATCAGCCGCATTACTTCTAATTCTCTTTTGCTCAGTTGCAGGCTACCAACTCGCTCTGCTAGTTTACTGCCTACGGAAGCGGGAATATATTTCTTCCCAGAATTAACAATCTGAATGGCTTCTAGTAGTTCATCTGGTTCAGCATCCTTGAGTAAATAGCCTTTTGCTCCGGCTTTTAGTCCCCGATAGATGTCTTCGTCGCCGTCGTAGGTAGTCAGAACAATAATTTGGGCGTTGGTAAACTCGGCACATAAGGCGGTAATGGCAGTAACTCCATCCATTTCTGGCATTCGTAAATCCATTAAAGTTACATCCGGTTGATGTTGACGAAATGCTAAAACTGCCTCATGTCCGTTTTCAGCCTGGGCGACAACTGCCATATCTGATTCCCGATCAATCATCGCCGCTAAACCCTGACGGACTACAGGATGATCATCAACAATTAAGATGCGAATCGGAATATTGTGAGTCAACATAACTGAGGACTTGTACCCTCTTAAATTACGAATTACGAATTACGAACTACGAATTACGAATTACGAATTAGTAATTGATATCATAATTTCTGTTCCCTGTTCTGGGAGACTTTGAATGATTAACTCTGCACCAATGCGATCGCAACGTTCTTTCATACTGATCAATCCAAAACCCTGCACCATAGATAAACTATCCATTTCAAATCCCTGACCATTGTCTTTTACCCGCAGGATAAATTGAGTGGGTTGATACACTAATTGAATCTGAATTTCACTAGCTTGTGCATATTTAATTGCATTTGTCAATGCCTCCTGACCAATACGCAGCAAGTTATTTTCTCTGTCTATCGATAACGGGTATACTTCCCCCATGACTGTGCAAATTATCTGCGTATCAATGGCAGCAGACATTTGTGCTGCTAGGCGTTTAAAAGCTTTACGTAGATTGCTAGTTTCTAATATTTGTGGACGCAGGGCATTAACAGAGCGCCTAGCCTCAGCCAGCCCTTCACGCGCCAAATCCCGTGCTAGATTCATATGCGCCTGAACATCTGCCGATTCATCAGTGATGATTCTGGAGGCAGCACCCAACTGGATAATTACACCTGTGAAAGCTTGAGCTAGAGTATCATGGATTTCTCTAGCCATGCGGTTACGTTCTTCTAAAATCGCAGCTTGGCGACCTTGCTCGGCTAAATTGGTTAACTGAATTGCTAAGGTGGCTTGCTGTGCCAATGCCATAATTAATTCCATATTTTCGGGTAAGCCAGTTCTGGGTTCGCGGAAGCAAAACCCGATAAATCCCAGGGGACGATCACCCAAAATCAACGGTACACGGACAATAGAACGATGTCCTTGATTTTGATGCCAGTTAATCCGGGGGGATACCCGTTCATCGCAATCATCCAAGTTAAAGAAAACGGCTTCACCTCGAAAGAGTGCTTCTTCCCAAAAGGAAGCGATATCTCCGGGAATAGATTTTTTAAATTCTGCCAATTCGGGACTAGTGGCAATGGAAACCACTTTTCCTTCTCGCACGTAACGTTTCATTACCCGTGTGTTGGATGACTCATTGTATAGGAATAAAGCGGCGGCATAGGAATTAATTTGAGCGGAGGCTTCTAAAAGAATATGTTCCCAAAATGTCTCGCAGTTCGGTTGATCTGCCAATCGATTCACACAGCCTCGTAGTGCTTCGTTGGCTCTGGCTAATTCGGCTGCTCTTTCTTCAGCAGCTCTGGCGCGTTCGGCAATTAGGCACTCTACCAATTGTTTACGGTGTAATGCGGCTCCAATACTTTCAGCAGCAGCAGTGAGTACATCTATTTCCTGTTGACTCCAATGACGGGGAGTAACACAATCATCAAAGCCGACACAACCGATGTAACTGCCCTCAATAAATATGGGGACAACACCTGTAGATTTGATTTCCAGTTTCTCAAATTGCCGTCGGGTGACAACAGGTAATTTTTCTATTACCCGCCAGATAGACTGACCTTGATAAAGTGGTTGAATCATTACTTGGAAATGATCATTGTCCATGACAGACATCCCCACAGAATCATGGTCTGCGATTCCTGCTGCAACCCACTCATACACTACGCAGTGCTTTAGCCGTCGAGTGGATGGATCTTGACGTTCTATGATCAGCACAACGCGACTTATATTCACCAGTTTGCCCACAGCTTCCAAGGCAGTTGGAATTGCAACATCAATATCTTCCCTTTTCAACAAATCTTTGGTAATTTGGGCAACTACAGAAAGTAGGCGATCTCGCTGTTGTAAAGATACGTTGGCTGTTGCTAGTTCTGCGACTCTTGCTTGTTCAGCTTGCAGTGAGGCTTGTTCGGTACGTTTTCGCTGAATAGCACTACCAATACAAGTGGCTGCGGTTTTGAGTACCGCTAGTTCCGCCGGATTTCGCCGCTTGGCTGTACGACAATCATCAAAACCCACTATTCCCCAATACTGATTTTCTACAAAAATGGGAACACCATGTAACGCTTTTACACCAATTGCTACTTGCCCACTGCGAAATGGTTCCGGCATTTCTTCCAGTAAATAACTAATACTTTGACCTTGACTACAACGCTCATACCATGATTCAATTCCGGCATAAGTTCCTTGGGCTACATCAGGGTCAGAGATTTGAGATACACTATCAAAGGCCGTCCATTCGTATAAAACCCTCCAGTGCGGCAGTCTTAAATTAGATGGATTCTCAAAATTTTCGATTACCGTGATGCGATCGCAATCCAAACTTTCTCCAATAATTTGCAATGCCGTACTCACTGCTGTATCAAAGTTGTCTATTGTCAATAGGGCTTTGGCTGCTGCTGCTGTGGCTTCTAAAAGGCGATTGGCTGCTGCTGATTCTGGAACGGCTTTTTTTTGCTCCAGGGCGATGGTAATTGCCGTTTGCATCCCCATATTCTCGTGTTGTAGAGTGTTGATGTCTTCTTGCAGCATAAGTCACTCGCTAAACAGCAGAATCTTTACTGACTGTCACCTGAAATAGCTCGTTTTGACAATCAAATCAAAGATATCGCCTAGATTAAGCTAGAAAATTCCTAAATTAGGTTAAGTTTGGGTTAATTAGCTTTTAAATCCAATTCCGGTACTTTGGTTCCGGGTGGGCAACATCTACTAAATTCCGACTACCGTCGCAAAGCCGTGATTAATGGAATATTAAAACAGCTCCGATCTGCTTTTGCCAAAGATCAGAATTACCGTGATCCTACTGCTGATTACAACTGGTTAAAAGTTATTTTGGTAACCAGTCTAGGAGTGACAGCTTTGGTATGGGGAGTCCGGGAACTGAAATGGTTACAGTCGTGGGAATTAACAGCTTATGACCAAATGTTGCGATCGCGTCCTGCGGAACCACCTGATCAGCGCATATTATTAGTGGAAATTACTCAAGAGGATCTCGCACAAGAGCAATGGCCTTTATCGGATGCCAAAATCAATCAACTGTTGCTCAAACTAGAATCTCACCAACCCAGTATTATCGGAATCCATTTCAACCGAGCAAATCAGGCAAATTTGGCGGAAAATCTGGAGACTCAAGACAATATTATTAGCACTTGCTTATTCAGTAGCATAGACAGACCAGAAATTCCCCCACCACCTAATTTTCTGGAAGATAATTTAGGCTTTAAAGATTTAATTCCTGATTACGAATCAGACCAAATTATCCGCCGCAGTTTGTTATTTGCCCACTCTCAAGATAGTAAATGTACAACTCCTTTCTCATTTGCTGCCAGATTGGCGGTTAACTATCTCGAAAAATTGGGTTTTTCCATCAATTTTGTCGATCAAGATAATTTCTCTATCGGTAAAACTCGCTTTTCTACCCTCAATGCCAATTCCGGTAGTTATAAAAGACTGGATGCGGCAGGATACCAAATACTATTGAATTATCGCCGTACTGAGCGCATAGCTGAGAAAGTCACTCTGACGCAAGTTCTCAACAATCAATTCGACCCCAACTTAGTCAAAGATAAGTTAGTAATTATCGGCACAACTGCCCCCAGTGTTAATTCTGGTTTAAATACACCTTATAATGCCGCACCTGACCAACCATCTAGAACGCCTGCTGTCTTGATTCATGCACACATAGCTAGTCAGATTCTCAGTACAGTCCTGGATGGACGACCCTTGATTTGGTACTGGTCTGAAGGAGTGGAAATCCTCTGGCTGTGTGCTTGGTCAAGCATAGGTACTATTTTCGGATGGCGACTGCGACATCCATTGTTGTTGCTAGTGGTGGGAGGTGCAAGTTTAGCTGGCTTGGTGGGAATCTGCACAGTCGTATTTTTCCAAGCTGGTTGGATACCGCTAATCCCTCCGGCGATCGCTTTAATTATGAGTAGTGTGAGTACAATGATTTATACCACCTACAAAAATCAGCAGCAAACAAAGATCATACTGTTAAAAATTGAACAACAACAAGAAGCAATTCAACAGTTAAATATTCTGTTACAAGATACTAAAACTACGGCAATTCGTGACGTACATATTCACTCTACATCTACACCGATTATTCCCGAAAAGAGAACTGGTGATTTACTTTTAGGTGGACGTTACCAAATATCAAAAATTTTAGGGGCTGGGGGATTTGGTCGGACTTTCATAGCAAAAGATACTCAGCGACCCGGTAATCCTGTCTGTGTAGTTAAACAATTAATGCCAGCACGTCGAGATCCGAAATTTTTACAAGTAGCAAGAAGGTTATTTAATACGGAAGCGGAAATTTTAGAAGTGTTGGGAAAACATCAGCAAATTCCCGAACTGCTAGCTTATTTTGAAGATAATCAAGAATTTTATTTAATCCAAGAATACATTCCTGGACATACCCTGAATGAAGAATTACCACCTGTGCAGGTTGTACAGAATGAAGCTTTTGTGATTGATATGCTCAAAGGGGTTTTAGAAGTACTAGTATTTATGCATGAACGGCGGATAATTCATCGTGACATCAAACCAACTAATATTATTAGATGCTCTAAAGATAATCGCTTGGTGTTAATTGACTTTGGTGCAGTCAAGTTGATGCAACCGCCAAATAGCGAGCAAACAGAGTTAGCAACTGTCGCCATTGGGACAAGGGGTTATGCACCACCAGAGCAATTTGCCGGTCATCCCCGCTTGTCTAGTGATATTTACGCTTTGGGAATCATCGCTATTCAAGCTATTACTGGCATACCACCCCAAGAACTCAAAGCAGATTTTGATACAGGTAATATTATGTGGCGACAAACAGCCAAAGTTAGTGACAAATTAGCCGAAATTTTAGATAAAATGGTACGCTATCATTTTAGCGATCGCTATCAAACCGCAGCCGATGTGATGCAAGATTTAAATCACTTGACTGCTTCGACATCTGCAACCTCTTATACCAATTCAATATAAAGATATAGGACTACTATTTGATTTTTGTTGGCGTAGCCTGCGCTTTGCGCTTACAGACACGTAGGGTGTGTTAGCGGTAGCGTAACGCACCAAAACCTTAATAATGGTGCGTTACGGACTTCATCCTAACGCACCCTACAATACTTAATTTTTTCATAAATCAAACCGGATTCCTATACATAAATAGAATTTAACCAGAAATCCAGTTCCCCTCCTCGCTTGCGGGGAGGGGTTAGGGGTGGGTCGAAATAATATGCAGCCTCACAAATAATTGGTATTATGGAGTTTCTTCAATCCTCAAATCCTAAAGGAATTTTGACTATTTGGGAACATTTAAATTTACTTTACAAATAATTTTCTAAATTGCCAAACAATTTTAATATTTTGGCAAAAGCTGATTTTTTCTTGACCAGTTTAGCCTGGTTACTAACCAATCCAAAACCTAAAATTCAAAATTTTTATGACTGATGGGAAAGAAACTGCAATTGCAGGTATATATGAAGTATGTATTGGCGTTCCAGACCCAATTTTTGCCATTCAATATTGGGAGCAATTTGGCTATCGCATTGGACAAGTGGGAGAATTACCCGCAGATGCAGCTGATCAATTATATGGAGTGAATTCTTCTTTACGTTCAATTCGCCTTTACCACCAAAATGTAGATCATGGTTTGATTCGGTTGATGGTTTGGCAAAAGCCTACGAATCAGGGATTAGGGTTAGCGTCGATGAAAGTGAAGGGAAATCGCTGGGCGACAACTTTAACTGCTGATCTTCTCACCATTTTAAATCATGCAGAGGATGCAAAGGCCGGACGTTGGGCGATTAGATATACCAATCCTCACTGGGAAGTCATCTACAACAAAGAGCGAAAAAGCCGACCTTTTACAGATCCTGCTGTGGGAGTGCGAGAAATGCTATTACTGCAACCCTTAACTCGACAAGTTCTATTTCAAAGATTTGGCTATACACTACCAGATTACGGACAAATTAACCATAATGCTGCTTTCAAAACTAGCCAGTGTACCCATATGGGGATGATTGTGCAGGATGATAGCAAACGAATTTTGAAATTTTATGAAGAAGTTTTAGGTTTATTGCGTGTCCGGGATGATGTAGAAACGAGCTATGAATCTTCACCAGCTGGGCGAGAAATGTTTGACCTCAAACCGGGTGAAAAGTTTATTGTCACAGCCTTTGATGACCCTCGTTCCTCCCAGACAGACTTGATGGCGGCGCGGAGTGGGAGACTTTACATCATTCGATTTCCAGAAGCGATTAATTTAGAATCCCGCTTTGAGTCATCACAACCAGGCTGCTTAGGCATTTCACTTTATACATATCGTGCGCGTGATATCCAAGAATATTGCGATCGCATCAAAGCCAGTTCAGTCCTGAAATATACTAACATCATCGAAAATGAATTTAGAGAGAAAAGTTTTTCCTTTGTTGCACCGGATGGCTACTTCTGGAATTTGCTAGCAGGTTGAGAAGAGGCAGGGGGAAAGAGGCAGGGTGCAGGGGGAGAAGAGGCAGGGG